>DATLHW010000228.1:0-7442 GCA_035539675.1 Burkholderiales bacterium
CCTTTCGGTATCATCTCATGACCTCTTGCACACAAAAAATCTGACAGGCTCCGTCGCCCAGGGTGATTGTCACTACAGTCGTCAACAACCGTCACTCGATAGGATCTCCATTGGGCAGCGGCCTTGCTTCAATTGCCAGAATCGCGCGCCCATACGTCAACTCTGCCGAACCGCTTTCTCACCGGTGGCGGCTTAAGCTTGAGCAGTTTGAAGAACGATTCGATCTCCCCGCGAAAGTAGCACCACGACGCAATTCGCTCAGGCAACGCCCCCCTGCAATTGGCGTCGCTTGTGTGCAATGGTCGTCCTTGTTGTTTCGGCTTAGCTTTGTGCGTCAGGACGACGGGGACCTCGCCAATCCATCGGATGGCGAGCTTGCTCTTGCAGCCGAAACCAATCGACGTGTTCGGTCAACTCGTTCAAATGGGGAGGCGCGGCTTGCGTCTTGCCATCCCGCGATCGCAAAACGCCAGCGGCGCACAGCAGATTCCGCGCCTGCACCACGATCGGCAAACCGTCTCGGTCGCTGACCGGTAGCGTGCTTTGCAATTCGCACCACACATCGGTCTCTTACGTCATCTGAATACGATTGCGTTTGCTTTCATGACGGAAGTAATTCAACGTCGACCAATCCTGCGCCGCCAAGGCCTACTCGTCGCGCGCCTGCGGTGTGTCCGCCTGCCGGTCCGCGCAATGTCGGCAAGTCCACCCCGTCGTGGCCCAGGAAGCGCCACAGCGCCTGCGTGTGCGCGAACGACGACATGCCGTTCACCACTGCCTTCACCGCGCTGCTCAACTTTGGGTTTACATTCGCATGCGCCATCACGATTCGTTCGTAATGCCACCGCAACCGTTTCTCAATTGCAGGGGGACAATTGCATGCTATTAATTGATAGACACATTTACCGACTTGTATAGATAACCCAAGTTGTGACCTTGTATTATCTGAAAACGAGGCCGCCCTGAAAGGGGTCATTCCATTGGAGCGCGATTTCCTGAAGGAGGAACCCTATGGGCGGCCAAATCGTCGCCATTTACTGTTTGTGTGTGAACGGCTTTTAAAATCCGCGTAAATATGGCGGTAGACGCGGATTCGAGGCGAGTTTTCGTTTTTTGGAAACCGCTTGCGTCAGCAAGCGCAACGCGGCTCGATGAGGTTTTCTTGACGGGATGAAGCGCGGAGCGGGCCAGCCGATCCGGCGGCGCAAAACAAGACGGCTGGCGAGTGACAACGGCGAAGGGATGCGGTAAAAAGCGGGCCGTTCAAGAGAGCCAGCGCAGCTCCGATTCTGACTTGGCGGTGAGGGTCGGAGCTGCGCCGTATTCCCTGCTTAAGACGCAGGGAAAGTGTGCCATTCATGGGGAAAGGCGTCCAGCGCTCTCGACCATTATTCGAGGGCCGTATTGGAGCCGATCGCCCGATTCTTCTTGTGCGCGGGATGCCGTCGCCAAGTTCATTTGTGTAGCCGTTGCGACCGTGGGCAACGCTACTGCCATGCCGACTGCGCGACGCAGGCCCGGCGAACCAATCAACGACAAGCGCAGCAATGCTATCAACGCAGCCGTCGCGGCCGTTTTCGCCACGCGCTCCGAGCGCGCCGTTATCGCGCCCGGCTAAAAAACGTGACGCATCAGGGTTCAAACCGCCCCGCAGGCAATGCTTTACTGGCGGCGGATTCGGCGATTTCGACTGGCGCCGCGCCCGTCGTTGACGCCGCAACGCCGCTTGCTCTGCATTGCGCGGGATGTGGTTGTCGATGCCGGGCATGGGTGCGCCGGGATTTTCTGAAGAACCGCCGGATCCCGATTGACTCCCGATCCACTTTTCAAAGGAAACCCTGATGATTTCACCCGAAACCGAAGCGCTGATTTTGCGTTACCACCATGCCGAACGCTGGAAAGCGGGCACGATCGCCAGCCAACTGGGCGTTCACCATAGCGTCGTCGCCCGCGTGCTGGCGAAGGCCGGCCAGGCGCCCGTCGCGCCGGGGCCGCGCGCCCGCTTGATCGACCCGTATGTGCCCTTCCTTCGCGACACGCTGGCGCGCTTTCCGAATCTGACCGCCGCCCGTCTCTACCAGATGGCGAAGGCGCGCGGGTTTGTCGGCGGCGCGCGCCACTTCCGCCATGTCGTCCGCGCCTACCGGCCCGCCCGCCAGACCGAGGCCTATCTTCGGCTGCGGACCTTGCCGGGCGAACAGGCGCAAGTCGACTGGGCGCATTTCGGCCATCTGACCATTGGCCAGGCCAAACGGCCGCTGATGGCGTTCGTGATGGTTCTCTCCTATTCGCGGCGGATTTATTTGCGCTTCTTTCTCGATGCTCGCATGGAGAACTTCCTGCGCGGCCATCTGGGCGCCTTCGCCGCCTGGCGAGGCGTTCCCAGAGTGTTGCTGTACGACAATCTGAAGAGCGCCGTGCTGGAGCGGCAGGGCTCGGCGATCCGCTTCAATCCCGCGCTGATCGCCTTCGCCGCCCATTACCGCTTCGAACCGCGTCCGGTGGCGGTGGCGCGCGGCAACGAGAAGGGGCGCGTCGAACGGGCGATCCGTTTTATCCGGGAGAACTTCTGGCCGGCCCGCGCCTTCCGCGATCTTACCGATTTGAACGAACAAGCCGCCGCCTGGTGTGACGACGTCGCCCAGCGCCCGTGTCCCGAACAGAAGTCGCGCTCGGTGGACGCCGTCTTCCGGGAGGACGATCAGCCGCGGCTGATGGCCTTGCCGGCGACGGCTTATCCCGTCATTGAGCAAGCCGCCGTCGCCGTCGGCAAGACGCCCTATGTCCGCTTCGACGCCAACGACTACTCGGTGCCGTACGCGTACGTGCGCAAAACCCTGACCGTGCTGGCCGAGCCCGATGCAGTCCGCATCGTCGACGGCGGCGTCGTCGTATTGGCGACGCATCCGCGCAGTTACGACAAAGGCCGGCAAATCGAGGACGCCCGCCATATCGACGCGCTCGTCCTGGCCAAGCGCGCGGCCAGCGCCCATCGGAACGCCGATCGCTTGATCTGCGCCGCGCCCGAGGCGCAGGCGTTGCTCGACGCAGCGGCGCAACGCGGCGAGCCGTTGGCGCGCATCAGCGCCGAGCTGTTATCGCTGCTGGACGCCTATGGGGCCGCCGCGCTATCGCAAGCGATTGTCGAGGCGCTCGGCCGCTCAGTCGCCCATCCGAACGCCGTGCGTCTGGCGCTGACGCGCCAGCGCGAGGCGCAAGGTCAATTACCGCCGGTGGCGATCGCGTTGCCCGATCACATTCAGGCCCGCGACGTGGTTGTGCGAGCGCCGCGCCTGGACGCCTATGACCAACTGCTGCGCCACACGGAGGACAACCATGACTGACGCCTTGCGCACTCGCGCGAAAGCCTTGCAACTGCATGGCCTGCTGCAGCATTGGGATGCAGTCGCCGGCGAGCCGTGGCTGTCCACCTTGATCGACTGGGAGGAAAACGAACGGGCGCGGCGCAGTCTCGAGCGCCGTCTCCGCGCCGCCCACATCGGCCGCTTCAAGCCCTTGTGCGACTTCGACTGGTCCTGGCCAAAACAGTGCGACCAGGCGCTGCTCGAAGAATTGATGCGGCTGGACTTCCTGAAGGCCGCGCGCAACATCATTCTGATCGGTCCCAACGGCGTCGGCAAAACCACGCTGGCGCGCAATATCGCCCATCAGGCGCTGATCAACGGCCATACCGTGTTGTTCGTCGCCGCCGGGCAAATGCTCGCCGATCTCGCCGGCCTGGACAGCGATTCCGCGTTGCGCCGGCGGCTGCGTTATTACGCCGCGCCCGATCTGCTGTGCGTCGACGAGGTCGGCTATCTGTCCTACGGCAATCGGCACGCCGATTTGCTGTTCGAGCTGATCAATCGCCGCTACGAGCAGAAGAGCCTGTTGCTGACCACCAATCGGCCCTTCGCCGAATGGAGCCAGGTCTTTCCCAACGCGGCCTGCGTCGTCTCGCTGATCGACCGCATCATCCACCATGCCGACATCGTGCCCATCGACGGCGAATCCTATCGAACCAAGGAAGCCAGCGAGCACGCCGAGAAACGCAGCCAGCAGAAGAAAGCGAGGAGAAAATCATGACCACGACCAACGCGCCGATCGTCTATCCGTTCGCCAGGCGTCGCCATCATTGCTTGCGCGTGGACATGGCCGACGAAGAGGCCCAAGCCTTCGCGCAATGCCTCAAACGCGCGGGCTTCAGCCACTACCGACAACTCGCGATCGATGACGACGAGGCGCATCTCATGCAAACCGCCGCCGAACAGCTGCGCGAAGCTCTCGCCGTCGCGGGCTTCGCCCCGCGCTAAAACCGTCCATCAACAAACCTCATTTCCGCGCAGATACGTCAGATTTGCGCGGATTCTCTCCGCCGGCAACAGTTTGTGCGATCGCCGTGTGAAGGCGATTCGCATAGACGAAGACGCTCAATGTCACATGAGCGACGCCGAGGTGATGACCTCAACCATCTTGGCGGCGTTGCATTTCGGCGCCAATCTGGCGCGAGTTCGTCTCTGGCTTCGAGATGCCGGCTTTATCCTCAGCCATGCTGAGCGCAAGCCGCTTTGTCCGCCGCTTGCGCGTCCCGCTCGGCGCTTTATTCAATGACATAAACGAGCAAATGAGCTATTCCTTTGATAGCTTTCTCGTGCTCATGCCCGTGTGCGACAACATTTGCATTCGGGAGTCCAGGATTTATCAGGGAAAGACCTATCGCAGTTACTGTAAGGCCAAACGCGGCTACTACTACGGCGTGAAGCTCTTTCTGCTCACGAGGGCGAAATGCGAACCCGCGCAAGCCTTTCTGATGCCGGAATCGCCGGGACCGCCTATTCTGCTTTTGCCTTCGATTTGCCGCCGCATGGCGCCGCGATCAATCTCTGACGTCCATGCGAAGGCGTAATTCCACTCGCCTCTATCCGCCATGACGGCATCTATTTGCAAGGGCGGGGCCGCAAGATTATCGAAATTGCGGGCAGATCAGGTCGATCTCCTAATGCCCAGAATGATTCATGCCGTCACCGCCCATGGATTCGAACTTAAGATCATGCTCTTCGTGCTCGCGTAGCCATCGCATTCATTTCCTGATAGGTCGCAACTTAGGTTAGATACCAATGTCTCAAGAGCCAATGCCGCCTCTAACATTCCCGCCATTGTCACTACACCAAATTCATGGATCATCTGATTGTCGGGCTCGTCGCTTAGGCCTTGCTTCCAAAACATCCCTTGTTGAACTTGGCGACAATTCGCTGCCTGAGTCTCGTTATATCGAACTCGCGTTAAATTCCTTCTATTGCATGTAATGGTTTCAAGCACTCAGCGACTAAATGAAGACGTTTATAAATTGGAAAGGCTCCTAACATGGAAAAAAGTAGCGTAATGCGTATAGATTCCGGACGAGAAATCGCCACGCTGGGTGGTGGATGTTTCTGGTGTACTGAGGCAGTTTTTAGTCAGCTGAAGGGCGTCGAGTTAGTTGAATCAGGCTATACCGGTGGCGTGATGCAGAATCCAAGCTACAAGGATATATGCACGGGAACTACGGGCCATGCGGAAGTGGTGCGTGTGACTTTTGATCCCAATGTGGTGTCCTACAAGGAAATACTTGAAGTCTTTTTTACGACTCATGATCCTACAACGCTTAACCGTCAGGGAAACGATGTGGGTACTCAATATCGTTCCGCAATTTTTTATCACTCATCTCTACAACGGGAGATTGCGGAAGAGACTATTCGGGAGCTGACTGAGTCGAGGGTCTGGAGTAATCCGATTGTCACGGAAGTCACTCCTGCCGTTACCTTCTATAAGGCGGAGGACTATCACCAAGCATATTTTGAGCTGAATTCCACTCAGCCGTACTGTCAATTGGTGGTGGCGCCCAAGGTGGCCAAGCTGCGCAAGAAATTTATGGATAGGTTGAAAGGCTAGTTCCTTAGCCGGGCATTCAATATTCAATGCCCGGCAAGACGCGAACCGAGAGAATGATGTCGATTCTTCCCTTAGGTTCGACCTGACGGGTATTTCGTCTTGAACGATTTTTAAGGCGACAGTCGTTCGATTTTCCAGTCGCCGTCGGATTGAAGCCGATACAAAATGCGATCATGTAGTCGACTGGGCCGACCTTGCCAGAATTCGACGATATCTGGTTTTAGCCGATACCCTCCCCAATGTGGCGGCCGTGGGACGGTGTCCTTAAATTTCTCGGTCATTGTGGCGAATCGCTCCTCCAACCACTGCCGATCTTGGATCACCTCGCTTTGGGGCGATGCCCAGGCCCCAATGCGACTTAGTAAGGGGCGGCTCCCAAAGTAGGCTTCCGACTCTTCTGGTTCTAACTTTTCCACTTCGCCTTCAATACGAACTTGACGTTCAAGCTCTATCCAATAGAAAAGCAAACTTGCCGCCGAATTCGCCGCGAGCTCTTGCCCTTTGCGGCTATTGTAATTTGTGAAGAATGCAAAACCTCGCGCATCGAAGTCCTTTATCAAGACAATCCGTGCGGATGGACGAATGACGCCTTCGGCGGTAACGCCGGCAGTCGCCAAAGTCATGGTGTTAGGTTCCGGTAACTCAGCTGTTAACGCTTCGTTAAACCATTTTCCAAATTGCTGGATAGGATTTGGCGCAACGTCCGCTTCGTTTAACGATGCAAGCTTGTATTCCTTACGTAAATCGGCGATTGACATGTCTTAACTTAAGCACGGTTTGGGTGGCGTAATTATCCCGATATTCTATTTAATCAGACAATCTTTTCTCGGTGGATGAGGAGATTCGAAAGGCGAGAGATTATGTCAATGTGGCGCATGCTAGCCTATAAACGTTAAAACGATATCCAAGTAACTTATGAATAACTCGCTTGCCGACGACGTAACGCCCCGAGAGGTATGGGCATGGGCAATGTATGACTTTGCCAATTCTGGTTATACAACGGTGGTGATTACCGCCATTTTCAGCGCCTATTTCGTCTCAGTCGTGGCGGGCAATGCGGAATGGGCGACGCTCGCTTGGACGATGGCGCTGAGCGCTTCCAATGTAATCGTTATTCTGACAGCGCCAGTGATGGGCGCTTATGCAGATATTCGTGCAAACAAGAAGAGGTTGTTGTTCTGGACCACGCTAGGATGTGTGTTATGTACCGCTGGCTTGGCGTTGGCCGGACCGGGGACGCTTGTTGTCGCCATTGTATTTGTCATCCTGGCCAGCTCTTTCTTTGGCAGTGGCGAGAATCTCATCGCAGCCTTTTTGCCTGAGCTTGCTCGTAGTCAAAGTTTAGGCAAGATCTCGGGGTGGGGGTGGAGCCTTGGTTACCTTGGCGGACTTTTCGTCCTGGGACTTTGCCTCGCCTACATCACTTTTGCGCAGGCGCGGGGCGATGAGGCATCCCAATTTGTTCCTGTGACTATGTGGATTACTGCTGGCATGTTCGCATTGGCGAGCTT
>DATLHW010000229.1:0-5454 GCA_035539675.1 Burkholderiales bacterium
GGCAGGGTTTCTTCGAATATCCGGCCTTTGGATAAAGCAATGGTAATTTGGCTCACGGCAGTCAATTAACTCGTTTTATTCGAGCGCCAAGCTCTCCGAGCTTCTGCTCGATTCGCTCATAGCCCCGATCCAGGTGATAAATCCGTTCAACAACGGTCTCGCCTTGCGCGATCAATCCGGCAATGACCAAGCTCGCCGAGGCGCGGAGATCCGTCGCCATTACCGTGGCGCCTTCCAGCTTGGACACGCCGCGCACAATAGCGGTATTGCCTTCCACTTCGATATTCGCGCCCAAACGACGAAGCTCCTGAACGTGCATGAAGCGGTTTTCGAAAATCGTTTCGGTAATCACGGTCGTGCCATTCGCCACGGTATTCATGGCCATGAACTGCGCTTGTAAATCCGTGGGGAAAGCCGGATAAGGGGCTGTGCGCACACTGACGCCATGATTGGGGCCATTCATCGAAAGCTTGATCCAATTGGGCCCACGCTCGATTTTGGCATTAGCATCGGCCAGCTTATCGAGCACTGAATCCATGCTATTTCCCTTTGCCCCTCGCACCATGATCTCGCCGCCAGTCGCCGCAGCGGCGACCAGAAATGTCCCTGTCTCGATCCGATCAGGCATTACTGAATACGTGGCGCCGTTTAAGCGCTCAACACCCTCAACGGTAATCACCTCGGTTCCGTGACCGCTGATTTTCGCGCCCATTGCGATCAAACAGTTGGCCAAATCGACAACCTCAGGCTCCCTGGCTGCGTTCTCAAGCACGGTGACGCCATCCGCGAGGGAAGCCGCCATCATCAGGTTTTCCGTGCCAGTCACCGTCACGGTGTCCATGAAAACTCGAGCGCCTTTAAGCCGTGCGGCTTTTGCATGGATATAGCCATGCTCGATGGCGATTTCCGCTCCCATGGCTCTCAAGCCCTTGATGTGCAGGTCAACCGGCCGCTCGCCAATGGCGCAACCGCCGGGAAGCGAAACGCTGGCCTCGCCAAACCGCGCCACCAGCGGCCCGAGCGTCAAAATCGCCGCTCGCATGGTCTTTACCAAGTCATATGGCGCGGAAAGATTGGTTAACTGCGAGGCATCAAGCTCCACGCCCGATTTTTCATCAACCGACGTCTTCACGCCCATTTGAGCGAGCAGCTTGATCATCGTATTGATGTCCATCAAGCGCGGGACATTGCGCAACGTAAGAGGATCGGCCGTCAACAAGGCGGCGCAAAGAATCGGCAGCGCCGCGTTCTTGGCTCCGGAAATGCGTACTTCGCCCTTGAGCGGAATGCCGCCTTCAATGCTTAGCTTTTGCATGACTTAAGTCTTTGTGGTTGACGGCTACTGACGAGCAGCCCACTGCTCGGGGGTGTACGTTTTCATCGACAGCGCATGAATTTCCTCACGCATGCGATCGCCAAGGGCGCGATAAACGGTCTGATGCTGTTGCACCATGCTTTTACCGGCGAATGAAGGGCTGACGATAACAGCCTCGAAGTGGTGGCCATCGCCACGCACCTCGATGAAATCGCAGGGCAAATTATCGGAAATGTATTTTTGAACGTCTTCGGGGCGAACCATGATGGGGACTTAATGAGTGGACTAGTGGCGGAGCTTGTAGCCCCGTTGAAGCATTGCGAGAACGGCGAATGATAAGGCCAGAAAGCTAATGCTAGCAATCGCCAGACTCAACCAGGGACTAACGTCCGCCTGACCGAAAAAGCCGTAACGGAAGCCGTCGATTAGGTAAAAGACCGGATTGACATGAGAGAGGTTAAGCCAAAACGGGGGCAACGAATGAATGGAGTAGAAAACGCCGGAAAGAAACGTAAGCGGCATGATGATGAAGTTTTGAAACACCGCGAGCTGATCAAACTTGTCCGCCCAAATACCGGCAATGATGCCCAGATTGCCGAGAATCCCGCTCCCGATTACAGCGAAAGTGATCACCCAGAGCGGCTCCGTCATTGGAACATGAGTAACGACAAGCCCAGCCACATAAACGCCAATGCCCACCACGAAACCTCTCACCGTCGCCGCGAGCAGATAAGCGCCGTAAAATTCCCATGGCCCTAGTGGCGGTAACAGTACAAAGAGGATATTGCCGGTGATTTTGGATTGGATCAGGCTGGAAGAGCTATTGGCGAAGGCGTTTTGCAACACGCTCATCATCACGAGTCCAGGCACAAGAAAGGCCGTATAGGAAACACCGGGAAATACTTCCACACGCCCCTCCAGCACATGGGAAAACACTAGCAGATAAAGAAGCGCAGTCAGGACGGGCGCAGCAATCGTTTGAAAGGCCACCTTCCAGAAACGCAAAACCTCTTTGTAGAGTAGCGTGAGAAAACCGCCAACATTGAACGACATCGCTTTCATTGGCGACCCATGATTTTCACGAAGACATCCTCGAGATCAGGCTGCTCCACTTTCATTTCAACGATGCTCACAGCCGCTTCCCGCAAAGCCGCAAGTACCGACTCCACTTCCGAGTAATCCTGAAGCGCCAAGGTATAAGAATCGCCATCGTTCGCCACGATCTGCGCGGAAAGCTTCGCAGGCAGCGAGCCATTCGCAATCGTAAGCTTCAGATGCTTATCGGAAAAACCAGCGAGTAAATTTCTGGTGCTATCCAGCGCGACTATCTGACCGTTTTTCAGCATGGCGATTCGACCACATAGGGTCTCCGCCTCTTCAAGGTAATGGGTGGTCAAAATAATGGTGTGCCCCTGATGGTTCAGCTCGCGGATAAACTGCCACAAGCTTTGCCGCAACTCCACATCCACGCCGGCCGTAGGCTCGTCCAAAATAATAACCGGCGGTCGATGCACCAGTGCCTGAGCCACCAGAACCCGCCGCTTCATGCCGCCGGACAACTGTCGCATGTTGGCGTTCGCCTTTTCGGTTAGATGCAGTTTTTCGAGCAATTCGTCGACCCAGGCGTCGTTCTTGCGAAGGCCAAAATACCCTGACTGGATGCGCAGGGTTTCCCGCACCGAGAAAAAGGGATCGAAGACGATCTCTTGAGGAACCACGCCTAATTTACGGCGGGCATTCCGATAATCAGTGACGACATCATGACCCATGACACTAGCCTCGCCCGCCGTCGGCCGCGTCAATCCCGCCAGAATGCTGATTAAAGTTGTTTTGCCAGCGCCATTCGGCCCCAGCAAACCGAAAAACTCCCCCTCCTCCACAGCCAAACTCACGCCGCGAAGGGCATGAACCGTGGGATAGCGTTTTTCAAGATCGGAAACCTGGATGGCAGGCGTCATGGAATTATCGCTGTTGTCCGAAAAAACACTTGCCCGCGATTAACAGTCGCCAATCGCGGGCAAGTACACTCCTAACATCCTGCTTAAATCGTCTTTACGGCGTCGCTGAAACAAAATCCGCGACGCCATAGAGCTCGGCGAGCGCCTTCAAATTTTGCGGCAATTGGCGATTGCTAATAGTTTTACCGGCAGCACTAGAATCTCGCCGCCAAGCAAACATCAACGACAGAGCGCTGGAATCAACTTCGGTTACCTCCGCCCAATCGACAATCCAATCGGATTTGCCAATATGCGAAGCACCATCCTCCCGCAATTTCGCATGCGTTTCGATAGTCACGGGACCAGCGAGCTTCAGCACTCCATCATCGACTTGTATCATTTTGCCGCTTTGTTCTTGTCCGCGATCGACTTGATGAGTCCATCCACGCCCACTTGCTCTATCTGCGTGTTGAACTCGCTACGGTAGTTAGTCACCAGACTCACGCCGTCAACTAGAATATCGAACACTTTCCAGCCGTCAGTTCCTTTACCCATGCGATAGTCGATTGGGATAGGTTGTCCGCCCGGTTGAACGACCAATGTTTTCACCAGGGCCTCTTTGTCCTCCGCCCCAACCTTCGTCGGCTTGTATTCAAGTGTCTGATTTCGGTACTGGGACAACGACACGGAATAGGTCCTGACCAGCAAAGTGCGGAATTCCTTGATCAACGTTTCCTTCTGCGCGTCGCTTGCTTTACCCCAGTTCCGGCCCATGGCGAGACGCGTCATGCGGGCAAAATCGAAATGAGGAAGCACTTTGGCCTCCACCAGCTCGACAACTTTCCTGGTATTGCCCGCCTGAATGTCCTTGTCCTGCTTAATAATGCTCAGCACCTCATCCGCGGTGCTCTTCACCAAAGCATCGGGAGCGAGGTCAGCCGCGAACGCGGTTGTCACAAAAAGTCCAAGAATCGCCAGCAGGTTACGTATCTTCATATTCTTCCCATGGGTTAAGTCGAAGCCCGTTAGAGCAAGCTAACCATTAAAAGTTTAGCCACTAAATAGAGTTAACGTTATCCGGGCGCTGACGGTTTACTTCGGCGCGGCAGGCGGGGCGGCATTGGGGGAGGCGGATTCCTGCGCTTTACCGTACATGAACTGGCTAATCAGTCGCTCAAGCACCACGGCGGACTGAGTCAGGGCTATCCGATCCCCCTCTTTGAGCTTGTCGTCCTCTCCACCAGCATCCAGCCCAATATAATTCTCTCCTAGAATCCCGGACGTCAAAATGGACGCCGTGGTGTCCTTGGGGAACTGGTAACTCTTATCAATCGCCATTTTTACATTGGCTTCGTATTTCTGCGTGTCAAACTCGATTGCAACCACTCGGCCCACGGTAACGCCCGAAGCGCGGACAGGGGCGCGCACCTTGAGCCCGCCGATATTGTTAAATGGAGCAGTAACGCTGTAGGTCTCCTGGGATCCATTTACGCCAAGGTTGCCAACCTTTAAAGCCAGCACAAGTAATGCGCCGAAGCCCATTATCACAAACGCGCCCACCCAAACATCTATTGTGCTTCGTTCCATTTCTAAACCTCCAATCAGCTTAAAAACCGCCAGAAAAGTGTAGCGAGCGGGGCGAGTTCCGGTTGAGGTGCGAACCCATGAAATAGGTACGGCTGGCGCCGGAGACCGGAAATCGACACGCGCAGTAACTTTTCAGTCGCTTTCTTAATTCCATCCGCGCAGCATGAAGCCCGTTAGCACCAAGTCCAGCGCTAGCACCATCAGCGACGAATGCACCACTGTCCGCGTCGTTGCGCCCGAGACGCCTTCAGCCGTCGGTGGCGCGTCAAACCCTTCGAATGTCGCGATCGCGCTGATCGCCACGCCGAAAACCATGCTCTTGATAACGCCGTTCATCACGTCGTAACGGAAATCCACTGCCGCCTGCATCTGCGACCAGAACGCGCCTTCGTCCACGCCAATCAGCCGCACGCCGACCACGTAAGCGCCAAATACGCCCATTGCGGAAAACAACGCGGCCAATAACGGCATAGATATGACGCCAGCCCAAAAGCGTGGGGCCACCACGCGCGCAACCGGATTTACGGCCATCATTTCCATGGCGCTGATCTGCTCCGTCGCCTTCATCAACCCAATTTCAGCGGTAATGGCCGAGCCCGCTCGACTCGCGAACAA
>DATLHW010000230.1:0-4589 GCA_035539675.1 Burkholderiales bacterium
CTCGCAATCCCGGTGCGGAAATCATCTTCGACGTGAAATGCACGCGCAATTTGTTTTCCTGGATACGCGAACGCGGCGGCCGGCCAACGCTTTGGAAGACCGGGCACTCTCTGATCAAGTCGAAAATGCGCGAAAGCGGCGCCCTGCTCGCGGGAGAAATGAGCGGCCACATGTTCTTCAAGGAACGTTGGTATGGCTTCGACGATGGACTTTATGCGGGCGCACGCCTGCTTGAGTTTCTTTCCGGGCAAGCGGACAGCGATGAAACCTTACATAGCCTGCCGGATGCAGTGTCCACACCGGAACTGCAGATTCAACTGAATGAAGGCGAGAACTACGCCTTGATCGCCGAGATGCAGAAAACGGCAAAGTTCGACAACCCGAAAGAAATCATCACCATCGATGGACTGCGGGTGGAATACGCGGATGGCTTCGGATTGGCCCGTTCTTCCAATACAACCCCGGTCATTGTTCTTCGCTTCGAGGCGGATGATGAAGCGGCGTTGAAGCGCATTCAGAACGATTTCCGACAAGTGATTCTGAAGGCCAAACCGGATGCGGTTTTACCGTTCTGATCATTCGGCCGCGATAGCATCGATTAGTTGAACCTTCGAGGTGTAGGAGCCAGCTTGCTCGCGATCAACGGTTGATCACGAGCAAGTTCGCTCCTACATCCATGCTCTATCCAACACCCTCTATCTAGCATGTCAGAGGCGGACACTCTCAAGCATTTTCCCGACTCTGGTAGCATCCACTCGTTTACAGATTACGCGATAAGAGAAAATGAATCCGACAACCATACAAATCATCGCCGCATTTCTCTTCGCCATCGCCATCATCCACACTTTTTCCACCAAGTTCTTTGAACGCTTGGCGCAGGCGCACCCGAAGCACGCTGGAACATGGCATTTGCTGGGTGAGGTAGAGGTAGTCTTCGGCTTCTGGGCGTTGGTTCTGGTACTGCTCATGTTCGCCATCGAAGGCAAACAGGCCGCCACACAATATGTCGATTCCCGAAATTACACGGAGCCAATGTTCGTGTTCGCGATTATGGTGATCGCAGGAACGAAGCCCATTTTGCATTTCTCCATGCTATGCGTACGAATCATTGCCCGCTTCATCGCAATGCCACGAAACATGGCGGTTTACTTCGTGACCCTCGCGTTTGTACCTCTGCTCGGATCGTTCATCACAGAACCGGCGGCAATGACGCTAGGCGCCTTGATCCTACGTGATCGCTTCTTCGCAGCCGGAATCTCCTCTCGACTGAAATACGCGACGTTAGGCGTACTGTTCGTCAACATCTCCATAGGCGGCACTTTAACGCCGTTCGCCGCTCCGCCGGTCCTGATGGTGGCTGGGAAATGGAATTGGGACACCCTCTTCATGATCACCACTTTTGGGTGGAAAGCCGCCCTCGCCGTGGGCGTCAACGCATTAAGCGCAACGCTGCTGTTTCGCGAAGAGATAACGAAGGCCCAGTCAATCAATCGCCAGGCTCAAGGCTTGAAGGTTCCCAAAACAATGATCCTGTTGCATCTCGTCTTCCTCGGGGCCGTCGTCGCTTTCGCCCACCATCCAGCGGTATTCATGGGGTTGTTTCTATTCTTCCTGGGCGTGGCTCACGCCTATGAACGGTACCAGGACCGATTGATTCTGCGCGAAGGATTGCTGGTAGCGTTCTTCCTTGCCGGCTTGGTTGTGTTAGGCGGACAGCAACAGTGGTGGCTGCAACCGCTGTTGCTGAAAATGAGCAGCGACGCAGTATTTTTCGGCGCGACTGCTTTAACGGCAGTGACGGACAACGCCGCGTTGACCTATCTCGGATCGCTCGTTGAAGGTCTATCGGACGAGTTCAAATACGCGTTGGTGGCGGGCGCGGTGACGGGCGGCGGACTGACCATAATTGCCAATGCGCCCAATCCGGCAGGGGTAGCGATTTTGCGTGGACAGTTCGAACATGAGTCGATTCACCCCCTTGGTTTATTCCTGGCCGCCATGCCGCCAACCCTGGTCGCGGTTCTGGCGTTCAGGTTGTTGTAATCAAGCAACAGGTGTTGCCAAAAAACAAATAACCAAGAAAATAGATATTTAAGACCGGGTAACGGGGGAAAAACGGGGGCTGGAAAAAATGTTGGGGCCATGCAGCTATTAACCACATGGCCCCGAGCGAAAGGAGTTGCAGGCGTATTGTATGTGGTCGCCCCATGGGATGGCCATACCCCCGCGAAAATTAGTTTTTTGCCTATTTTTTAGGCAATTTGTTCGCAAAAGCAGTTGCGAGCTTTGCAATCAGCGCATAAATCGAGAGTTGTGGATTGACGCCAAGACTTGTCGGAAACAACGAACCGTCAAACACATACAAGTTCTCAATCTGATGATGACGTCCTTCGCTATTCACAACGCCTCGCTTCGGATCATCGGATAGCGCGCAACCGCCCATCACGTGCGCGCTGACCACGCACGTACGCAAGAGTCGCATCGGCAATTCCGCGATTCCTTTTTTCGCTTCTGTCCAATTCGTATAACGCATCGCATCTTCATGCGTGGGATGTACTTCACTGGCGCCTGCCGCAAATTGAATCTCCGCCATCGCGAGCAATGCGCGCCGAGCGCCGTCCCACAAATAATCATTAAGGGGATAATCGAGCGTCGGCGTTCCGTCACTATTCAAATGGACGGAGCCGCCGTGACTACGTTCGTGAAAACCGTCTCGCATTAAGGCGATAAGCACATGCAGATTTGCGGCTCTCGCCATCAAGTCGGCATGAAGCTTTCCATGACCGCCGAGTGTTGTCGCGGTCAGCAATGGATGCACCGGCGGCGCCTCCAACTTAAAACCAATAGGACCATCGAGCGGCTGGTTATCAAGAAAGTAATCGGAATAGACCGACTGCGGCGCCCCGCTCCACCCTTCCACTTTATCCGGCATGAACGCGCCGGAAACGAGCGTGGGATGTAGAAAAGTTCGCTTGCCCGCGAGCTTATGCGGATCGGGCAAGCCGCTACGCATCAAGACGGCCGGACTACCGATTGCGCCAGCTGCGAGAACAACATGTCGCGTCTTCACGCGCACTTTGAACGCGCTCGGACTAACGCCGACTTCATCCATGGCGATCGCCTCCACAGCGGCAATGCGATCGCCGGTCACAGTGAAGCGCTCTGCTCTACAACGCGAAACCAGCACAGCCCCTTTCGCCAACGCCGCCGGAATTGTCGACACCAGCATCGACTGCTTCGCGTTGGTCGGGCACCCCATCCCGCAATAACCAAGATTGAAGCAGCCTTTGACGTTGCGTCGAATCACTGCGGTGGGAATATCCAATTTCGCGGCGCCAATCGCCAGCAAGTGGTTATTGGCGTTTGGCGGCATGGACCATGGCGCGATGCCGAGGCGTTCCTCCATTTTGGCGAACCAAGGCTGCATCGATATCGCGTCGTAGCCAGATACCGCATTCCGTTCAGCCCACCAATTCAGCACTGCGTCAGGCGTGCGAAAACTGGAAGTCCAGTTGACTGTGGTCGAACCGCCCACGCAACGGCCTTGCAAGATCTGAATGCCCTTGTCCTTGGTTTTCCGCGCCGCAGATTCCTGATAGAGATCCGGATAAGCTTGGGCCTCGCGCATCTTGAAATCGCTTGATGTCTTGAGCGGCCCCTCTTCCAGTATGACGACGCGCAGACCGGCGTTGCTCAACACTTCCGCGCTGGTTCCGCCGCCCGCGCCGCTGCCGATGATTACGACATCGGCTTCGAGATTGAGGTCAGCAGTGAGTTTTGCTGCGTCGTGGATTTCCCAGCCAGCCGCCACGCCGTCAGCATAGATGTCATTGATCATGGCAAGTTTGGCGGACCTGCATAACCAATTCGATTCCATGAATCGGCGTTGCCATACCAAGCAGCGACAATCAGTTGCCGCAAAGCCTGATACGCAACCTGAAGCAAATCGAATCGACTATTCGCCCAGCGATTGAGAAACCCTTCGATGTCCTCATGCTTGGCGTCCGCCCATGAAGACCTCACACCGGCGACCAAGCGGCGCGTCGGCGGGAAGGTAAGCAGATCGAGCAACTGTCTTACTTCCTTCTGAACCCCAGGTAAAAAACCAGATATCGCGACATCGAGTCCACGCAATACATCCTTTAGCGCTTTTTGATAAGCCGACGCATCGCTTGGCAACGCGCCCGCCAGAGCCACGGACGCAATGGCGCCCAGCGCCACACGCTGCTCTTCGCTCAAAAAAACAAAATGGTAATCATCAATCAACGGCTTCGCGTCATCGGAAAACGGGCCGTAAACCGCGCGCACCGTAACTAGCACGGCGATGCCCGCAAGACCTGTCTTGATAAATTGACGCCGGGTAACCACGGTTACCTCAGCATGAACTTCAACAATCGATTGATTCGATTTCCAAATGGCGGTTTTAAAAGCGCCACGCCGTTCAAACGCGATTGCAGGAAAACGCCTTTGCGCTTGGAGAACGTATTGAACCCTTCCAACCCGTGGTACTGTCCCATGCCGCTCGGTCCAACGCCGCCGAAAGGCAGGTCATCCTGCGCGATGTGGAAAAGGGTGTCGTTGATCGTCAC
>DATLHW010000231.1:0-21794 GCA_035539675.1 Burkholderiales bacterium
GCCGCCTTAATCATTTCCTCGACGACTTTCTTTGCATCGCCGAACACCATCATGCTCTTGTCCATATAGAAAAGCTCGTTGTCGAGCCCTGCATAGCCTGCCGCCATGGAGCGCTTCACCACCAGGATTGTCTTGGCTTTATGCGCCTCGAGGATTGGCATGCCAAAGATGGGGCTGGCAGGATCGCTTTTTGCCGCAGGGTTTACGACATCGTTGGCGCCGATCACGAGCACAACATCCGTGTTGGAGAAATCATTATTGATTTCCTCCATTTCGAGCACTTGATCGTAGGGTACTTCCGCTTCAGCGAGCAGCACGTTCATATGCCCCGGCATGCGGCCCGCCACTGGATGAATGGCGTAACGTACCTTGACGCCTTTCTCGTGCAGCAGGTGGGCCATTTCTTGGAGAGCGTGCTGAGCTCTTGCCACCGCCAAGCCATAACCGGGAACAATAACCACCGACTCGGCGTTGCCCATCAGAAACATCGCATCTTCTGGGCTGCCGCTTCGATAATTTTTCTGGGCGCCGCTTGCCGCCGGACCTGCCGCCGCTTCCGCGCCGAAGCCGCCCAAGAGTACGTTGATGATGGAGCGATTCATCGCCTTGCACATGATGTACGAGAGGATCGCGCCGGACGAACCGACGCAAGCGCCGGCGATGATGAGCACGCTGTTGTTCAGCGTGAAGCCGATGCCTGCGGCCGCCCATCCGGAATAGGAGTTCAGCATCGACACGACAACCGGCATGTCGGCGCCGCCGATCGGAGTGATCAGCAACACGCCCAAGACCAGGGCAATGGCCGCCATCATCAAAAAGGCGGTGGTGCTTTCGGTCATGAAGTAGGCGATTCCAAAACCCAACATCGCGAGCGCCAGGAGCAGATTGAGTAGATGCTGCCCTTTGAAGACCAGCGGCTTCGAGCCGAATTTTCCAGAAAGTTTGCCGTAGGCGACTACCGAGGCGGTGAAAGTGATGGCCCCGATGAATGCGCCGATGAAGAGCTCGATGCGCTGGATTCCCGTATGGTGATCGCCTGTGTGAAAGATGGCGGCGATCGCGATTAGAACGGCCACCAGTCCTACCAGCGAATGCATGGCGGCAACCAATTCCGGCATTTGAGTCATCTGCACGCGTTTGGCGAGCGTGGCGCCAATAGCGCCTCCTACGATGATGCCGCCGGCTATTAAACCGAGTATGGGTTTGTTGGCGACGATGAGCGTGGTGACGATCGCGATCGCCATCCCGATCATGCCGTAGACATTGCCCTGACGGGCGGATACCGGTGAGGAAAGTCCCTTTAGCGCAAGGATGAAAAGCACTGCGGATACAAGGTAAGCGAGCGCCGTAGCATTAGCCATTGATCACCTTTATAAATCTGTTGCGTGATTCGAAATCGCTCCAATTTTCAGATAGGGCCATGCTAGCTTTTCTTTTCCTTCTTCCTGAACATCTCCAGCATTCGCTGTGTGACCAGGAAACCGCCAAAGATGTTGATGCTCGCAAGCAAAACGCCCAAGGCGCCGAGGACGCTGGTGAGCGTGATGGTTTGACCTTCAATGTCGACGACCTGCAGCATCGCGCCGACAATGATGATGCCGGAAATGGCGTTGGTTACCGACATGAGCGGCGTATGCAACGCCGGCGTCACGTTCCACACCACGTGGTAGCCCACGAAGATCGCCAGTACGAAGATGGTCAGATTGATAACAAACGGATCGACATCACCCATGAGTAACTCCCGTTAGTTGAGTTTTTTGGCGAGCTGGCCGCCTATGCTAACCAGCGTTCCAGCTACGATTTCGTCATCGCGATTGATCGTCAAAGCGCCAGTCTTCGGATCGAGCAAGACGCCGAGGAAGGTCAGCACGTTGCGTGAATAAAGCGCGCTGGCGTCGGCGGCGACCAGGGCTGGCAAGTTGGAGATACCGACCAGCGTTACGCCATGCTTCACGACAACCTTGTCCAGTTCCGAGATCGGGCAGTTGCCGCCTGCCTCCACCGCCATATCCACGATGACGGAGCCGGGTTTCATTTCTTTGACGGTGTCCTCTTTAACGAGCACCGGCGCGGGGCGACCTGGGATGAGGGCGGTGGTGATGATGATATCGGCCGCCTTTGCGCGTTCATGTATCAGCGCGGCTTGGCGTTGCTTGTAGTCTTCGGTCATTTCCTTGGCGTATCCGCCTTGCCCCTTCGCCAGCTCCTTTTCGGCTTCGGTGAGAGGCACTTCGACGAACTTGGCGCCTAACGATTCAACTTGCTCTTTTACGTCCGGACGCACATCGAACGCTTCAATTACGGCGCCCAGGCGTTTCGCCGTGGCGATCGCTTGTAACCCCGCCACGCCAGCGCCGAGAATTAACACTCGCGCCGCCTTGACGGTGCCCGCCGCCGTCATCAGCATCGGCATGAAGCGTTGGTATGCGTTGGCGGCGACGAGGACTGCTTTGTAGCCGCCGATGTTGGCCTGCGACGAGAGCACGTCCATGCTTTGGGCGCGGGTAATGCGAGGTAGTAATTCGAGAGAAAATGCAGTGACGCCCTGTTGAGCCAGAGCCTCGGGCGCGCCGGAAGTGCGGGCGTCAAGCAGGCCGACGAGCACGGTTTCCTTGCTCATCATGCGTAGTTCCTCAGGGCTTGGTCCTCGCACTTTCGCGACGAGCTGCGCCTGCGAATAGACTTCCTGCGCGCTGTTGACGATGGTGGCGCCAGCGGCTTGATATTGGATGTCCGGAATGCTCGCGGCTATACCCGCGCCTGCTTGAACAATCACTTGATGAAGTCCGCCGTTCACCAACTTTTTGACCGTTTCCGGAGTGGCGGCCACACGGGTTTCACCTGCACGCGTTTCCGCAGGAATGCCAATTCTCATTAGAGATGTCTCCCTGATGTTGCTCGCGCATATTAGGTTACATACGGAGCGTAATGGAGCAATGGAATTATTGGACGCCTTTTGAAGTGTAGGCTGCGTCACCGCAAGTTTGCAAGGTTCCGGCGCTTACTTAGGATCGGGTACGGAATAATTTCCCAATTTATCCTGCGTCTGTCGGGCGCGCTACTGCGTTGCCCCTTGCTTATGTAGTCTCGCTACACCGCGCTTCGGGGCGCCTTGTAGCGCATCCCGACAGACTTGTCTAAATCGGGAAGTTATTCCGTACCCGATCCTTAGGAATCACCGTATCAATCGCAACCTGAAAAAACATCTCGAATTCAGATTTCTTCGGAACAAAATCCAGCGGATCGTATGCATAATGCTTGCATACTGACTGAAGGTGATCACGGTGCGATGATGCGGCGAAATTTCATAACAAGGTTTTGCGAAGGGCTGCGCCAGCTGGCAAACTGGGGCATGCTCTACCGCGTCCCGCACATCAAATAAAAAGGAGTACTCGCCATGGCTGTCTACAAGGCGCCGTTACGTGACATACGGTTCGTTCTCAATGAAATGCTTGATGTCGGAAGCGTCATGAAATCGCTTCCAGGTTGCGAAGAGGCGACGCCGGAGCTTTTCGAACAGGTGCTGGAGGAGGCGGGCAAATTCGCCGAGAACGTGTTGTTTCCTTTAAACCGCACGGGCGACGAGGAGGGCTGCCATATCAATGATGGCGTCGTCACGACTCCGAAGGGTTTTAAGGAGGCGTATCAGGCGTTTTGCGAAGGTGGCTGGCCCTCGCTGGATGGCGATCCCGCGTACGGAGGGCAAGGTCTTCCATACATATTGGGAATGTATCTGAACGAACTAATGAGCTCCGCGAACATGGCCTGGAGTATGTATCCCGGTTTAACGCATGGGGCTTATAACGCGGTTCATGCTCATGGGAGCCAAGCGCTCAAGGATCTTTTCCTGCCGAAATTGTTGTCGGGGCAGTGGACCGGAACAATGTGCCTCACGGAATCCCACTGCGGCACGGATCTCGGCATGTTGCGCACCAAGGCAATACCCCAACTGGATGGCGCCTATCGGATAACGGGAACCAAGATTTTCATTTCATCCGGTGAGCACGACCTGACAGAAAACATCGTTCATCTGGTGCTGGCGCGGTTGCCTGATGCGCCGTCCGGCATCAAGGGCATCAGCCTATTCCTGGCGCCGAAATTCCTCGTTAATCCCGATGGCTCGCTTGGCGTGCGCAACGGCGTGAAGGCCGGTAGCTTGGAGCACAAAATGGGTATCCGAGCCAACGCCACCGCCGTAATGAATTTTGATGACGCGCTTGGTTATCTTATCGGCGAGCCCAACAAAGGCATGCAGGCGATGTTCACGATGATGAACGCGGCTCGATTGGGCGTGGGGCTTCAGGGGTTGTCCATTGGCGAGGTCGCTTATCAAAGCTCGCTGGATTACGCCAAGGAGCGTATCCAGATGCGTTCCCTTACCGGTCCCAAGAATCTTGACGGACCTGCCGATCCTATCATTGTGCATCCCGATGTCCGTCGGATGTTGCTCACTCAGAAAGCCTATAACGAGGCTGGGCGGGCAATGGCGGCATGGATTGCACTGCAAATCGATATCGAAGCAAAACATCCGGACGAAGCGGTGCGCAAGGATGCTGACGATTTAGTGGCGCTGCTGACGCCAGTCGCTAAAGCGTTCATGACGGACAACGGATTTGCTGGCGCTAATCTAGGCCTTCAATGCTTCGGTGGCCATGGCTACATCAAAGAATGGGGTATGGAGCAGTTGGTGCGCGATGCCCGCATTGCGATGATCTACGAAGGCACGAATGGCATTCAGGCCCTCGATTTGATCGGGCGGAAAATCCTGATGGACCAAGGCCAGAGGCTGCGCAAATTCACCAAGATTGTGCATAAGTTCTGTGAAGCAAATCGTGACGATCCGGCGATGGGTGAATTCATCGAACCAGTAGCCAAGCTTAATAAGGAAGTAGGCGATTTGACCATGTGGGTCGGTATGCAGGCCCTACAAAATCAGGAAGAGGCGGCTGCCGCCGCGACAGATTATTTGCGCCTGTTTGGTCACCTTTGCTACGGGTACTTTTGGGCTCGAATGGTCCAAGTCGCGCTGCCCAAGCAAAATGGCGATGAAGCGAGCTTCTACCAGGCTAAGTTGACGACGGCTCGTTTCTACTTCGCGAGGGTATTCCCCGAGACGTTATCCCTTGCCGCTGCGATTAGGTCCGGCTCTAAGTCCTTGATGGAGATGCCGATAGAGCAGTTCAAAGTTTAGGTTGCAAAGGCTACTTTTAAGTAATGATTTTCAAAGACGCATGGTTTGGCTCCAAGGACGAAATGGCGAATGTTGCAATGCGGAAAAAAGTGCTTGACACCGAAGGTTTAATGCGTAGAATGCCGTTTGTTGCAACGCAACATACATAATGACGCTGTAAGTCCATTGAGCCTACGAAGGAGCCATACATGTTTACTGCCCCGAATCAGTTTGCCGCATTCCAACAAGCCGCTGTCGATAATTTTGTCCGCATTGCCAATGTTCAACTTGAGAGCACCAAGCGTCTTGCCGATCTTAATTTTGCTACGGCGCGGGAACTGGTTGAAGTGAGCGTAAAGGGTGCGCAAACGTTGGCTAGCGCTAAAGATCTGAAAGAAGCCGTACAACTACAAGCTGCCGGCGCTAAGCCTGCTGCTACCAAGAGCCTTGCTTACTCCCGTGGCGTGTACGAAATTCTGGCGCAAGCAAACAACGAGTTGAAAGAAATCGGCGAAGCCCAAGTAGCTGAAGTAAACAAGACTGTCGCTACAACTTTGGACAACGTCGCCAAGAGCGCGCCCGCTGGTTCTGAGCCTGTCGTTGCTTTTGTGAAGTCGAGCGTATCCGCTGCAACCAATGCGCTGGATCAAGTTGTTAAAGTTAACAAACAATTGGTCGCCGCTGCTGAGTCCAACGTGGCTGCCGCATTTGCCGCTGTTGAAAAGCCGCTAGCGTAAGGTTGGTTTTGTTTGACAAAAAAGCCCTCTGATCAGAGGGCTTTTTGTTTTGAATATGACCTTAAAGAAATCGCTTTTATGAGGTCGTCTTATTGTTGGCGAATGGAAGAAACGAATCCTGAGGGTCGTAGCCAAACATATCCAGGTGAAGGGCATACAGAAATAGAACGTCCGACAGAACTTCTTTCGGAAGGCCGCGTCGATCCCCTCGGTTGTCGATGATTAGCTCGGATGCGTATTTTTCAAACTCTTTATGTCCCCAATGCGCTACTACCTGTTTCGCAATGCGAGGAAATAGTCGTTCGAGCGGTGATTCGTCTGTCACAGTCGACTCCTTTCCGGTAAACCGAGGCGCCACGTTAGCGGCCGATGAGCTAGATTCTATTTGCCCGCAGGGTCCGTCAACGTGATGTAAGTCTCACGATTCTAGCAATTCTGCCTAGACCTATGTTTAAAAGTTCCTGCGCAACCGATCTCGATGAAGGAATGCCGTGCTTGCGGGTCTCGCTTCCCCGGTCTCAATAAAAACGCTTACGGCGCGTTTTTCTGTGCGTGAGCGTCTGAATAGTCCGTGACGGCGCGAATACGGGCGAGTTTGATGGCGGCGGCAATGGCGTCCGGCGTGGCCTGTTCGCTGGCGATCTTCGCCGAATCGACGCTAGCGGCCGCCTTGAGCGCGCCCTGTAGATAAGATGATTGGGGATAAGGCCTATCCTCCAGCCCCAAACGGCCCCGGCTATCGGCTTCACAGGCTTGCAGCAACTCGTCAAAGCGCTTCGGGCGTCGAAAACCATCAGCCGCTTGAAGTAACTTAACGATTGTTTCCGGGCGCAGCTCGAACGCCCGATGAATATCTCCATGATAGCGGGCGGCAAGCCGGGCGAGATCGTTACAGTCGGCAGGAACCTTCAGCCGTTCGCTTACTTGTTCCAGCAAACTGACGCTTCGCCCTTCGTGCCCGTGATGCTTTGGCCATTCTTCCGATGGCGTCGTCCCTTTGCCAAGATCATGGGTGAGCGCTGCGAATCGCACACAAAGACTGTATTTTTGGCGGGCGGCGTAATCAATCACCATCATTACGTGAACGCCAGTATCAATTTCGGGATGATGTTTTGGCGGTTGAGGTACGCCAAACAGTTGATCGACTTCCGGGAGGATCTTGGCCAGTGCGCCGCAATCCCGTAGCACTTGAAGCATACGGGAAGGCGTTGCCTCCATCAGTCCGCGAGAAAGCTCCTGCCATACCCGTTCGGGGACCAGGGAGTCGATCTCGCCGTTATCCACCATGGCGCTCATAAGCGAGTTCGTTTCCGGGGCCACCGTGAACTGGGAAAGGCGGGCGGCGAAACGGGCGACGCGGAGAATGCGGACGGGGTCCTCCACAAAGGCCGCGCTGACATGTTTGAGCACCCCTGCCTTTAAATCCAATGCGCCGCCGTATGGATCGATCAGTTGCCCGGTCTCGTCCTTGGCCATCGCATTGATGGTCAAGTCTCGTCGAGCAAGATCTTCCTCCAACGTTACTTCCGGCGCCGCATAGACCTGAAACCCCTTATAGCCACGTCCAGTTTTTCTTTCGGTGCGGGCGAGCGCATATTCTTCGTGCGTTTTCGGGTGCAGGAAGACCGGGAAATCCTTGCCGACTGGTTGAAAACCGAGGGCGATCATTTCTTCCGGCGTTGTTCCTACGACCACGAAGTCTCGGTCTTGAACGTCGATGCCCAAGAGTTCATCGCGGACAGCGCCGCCAACCAGATAGGACCGCATGCGGGACGTAAGCTTAGCGATAGATTTCGTACGCTTCGATGACTTCGGCTTCCGCTCGGCTCGCTGCGACCCACTCTCGCATGGCTGGGAGGGCATGGATGGAGTCGACGTAGCGTTGAGCGACTTTGCTTAGCGGCACGCCATAAGTCATGAAACGGGTGGCGACCGGCGCGTAAAAAGCGTCCGCAATCGAAAATTTACCGAAGAGGAATTCGCCGCCTTCGGCAAAATTTGCGCGACAGTCTTCCCATATGGCAATAACGCGGGCGACGTCCGCCATCGCCTCCGGCGTTGCGCCTTTTCCTGGAAACGATCCTCGGCAGTTCATCGACATCGCGGAGCGCATCGCCGTAAAGCCTGAGTGCATTTCGGCCGTCACGGAGCGCGCTCTGGCGCGCCGCTTGGCGTCGTTGGGCCAAAGTTCGCGGTCGGGAAAACGCTCCGCCAGGTACTCGGCTATGGCAAGCGAATCCCAAATGGTCACGTCGCCATCCACCAATATCGGTACCTTACCGGCTGCCGAGTAGCCGAGGATGCGCGGTTTCGTATCGAGTTGATAAAGGGGAATTCGTTCTTCCTCGAAAGGAATGTTGTTTGCCCGCAGTAATAGCCAGGGGCGTAGCGACCAGGAGGAATAGTTCTTGTTGCCGATGACAAGTTTCATGATTTTTATCGACCAGCGTGATAGCGAAAGTTTTGGTACCGACCGCGCGGTGTTTTGGCTGCTAGATAAGTTGGGGCGACGACGTTGAGCGACGTAGGCGTGAATCCGAATTGCGCCTCAAAGTCGCACTGGCAAACACTATCGAGTTGCATCGAGCGAAGATTATCGCGCGTCATTGGTTTTCCAGGCATGAACTCAAGGAGAGTCGCCTGCAACTTCGAGAGTGATGGCGGCAGGCTGACGATATGGCGGCATTTTTGCATGATCGCGGCGGTTAGTTGGACCAACTCGCGCAACGTGTAAATCTGGGGGCCACACACGTCATACGTTTTGCCGTATGAATTTATATTGTCGAGGCTCTCGGCGAATACACGCGCCAAGTCTTCCACATACACAGGCTGAAAGCGGGTTTCGCTCGAAGCGAGCGGCAGGACGGGAAACATCTTGATCAGCGCGGCGAAGCGATTCAGAAAGCTGTCTTCCGGCCCAAAAACAATGGATGGTCGGAAGATCGTTACAGCAAGTTTGTCCATCGCGGCGCGGACGAAGCCTTCGGCTTCACCTTTGGAGCGTAGGTAGTCGCTTGGTCCTTTAGGATCGGCATTAAGGGCGCTCATATGAAGAAGACGTTTCACCCCCGCTTTTTGGCAAGCGCTGATGACTTTCCACGCTAAATCCACATGAGCGGTTCGAAAACTTTGCGCGCCTTTGCCATTGTGTAGAACGCCAACGAGGTTGATGACCGCCTCGTAGCCGGCGAACTGTTTGACGAGCTCGGCTTCATCATGAATGTTAGCCTCGACGACATCGACCGTTGGTAACACGAGTAAGTGCTTGGCGCGTTCCCTCATGCGCGTAAGCACTCGTACCTCTATGCCGCGCTCGCCAAGCGCCTCGGCGATGTAGCGGCCGATGAAGCCGGCGCCGCCCAGTATGCAGACTTTAGTTGTTTTCATGTCTCGATGGTCGTTAAAGAAATGACTGCATTTATTTAGAAGAGCGCCAGTACGAATCTGAAGCGCGGTGTCGATGAGATGCAGCTGAGATTCAAGCGCTATTAACCGCCCGGTCCCACATCCGTGTTGCTGACTTCGATCGATGTGTTTAAACCTGGAATCACGCCCAGTCTGTCTTTGAGAGGGCGGGGCGTCAGCCCCAATTGCAGGGCGTATAGAGTGGCGTTCGCCATTACCTTCTTAACATAGTCCCGAGTCTCCGTGATGGGAATCGTTTCCGTATAGATGGCGCCTTCAAGAGCGTTTTCCGCGCGCCAGCGACGCGCTCGGCCAGGACCGGCATTGTAGCCCGCCGTGGCGAGAACAGGGTGTCCCAGGCTATCGAGAACGTTACGCATATAAAAAGTGCCTAGCGCGATATTGGTGTTCACATCGGTGATCTGCGTTTCGCGGAGATTTTTAATCCCCAGCCGATGCGCTACCCAACGGGCGGTAGATGGCATGAGTTGCATCAGCCCCAATGCGCCAGAGCGGGAGCGAGCCTCGGTGACGAATCGACTTTCCTGACGAATGATGCCGTAGACCCAGGCTTCGTCAAGCTGGTGCTTACGCGCATTCATGGTCAGAGAATCGCGAAAGGGCGTAGGGAAGCGCAAGCTGTAATCGTGAAGCTCGCGCGTTCGGTCCGCGGTGGAAATGGCGCGATCGATCCAGCCAACCCGGCTGGCTGCTTCCGCGGCGGATAACAATTGACGATCATCGAGGCCGCGCGTCGCCATGCTCCATTCGCGCAACGCCTCCGCCGCCATTTGAAGTCTGTTAAGGTGCAGCGCTCTTTGAATGCCGGGAACTTGCCGAATACCAGCGACCTCTTGTTCGTTGGGTTTCCAGAGCGCGGTGGGATTGGTCAGCATGGGGCCAAGCTCTTCGCCCGCCAGTAGGCCATAAAAGTGAGTTTGACGAGACAACGGCACCAATATGTCATTGGCTTCTGCTGTCTTCTCCATCGCTTTCAAAGCTCGCGCCTTCCAATATCGCCAGCTGCTTTCTTGTTGTTCGGTGGGGGAGAGGCGATCAATGCTTTCCAGCACCTCCGGCCAATCCCGCGCCCGCAAGGCTGCGCGAACTTGCCAGGCTCTTTGCGTATCGTTCAACGAGGCGTCTCCGGCTTTTGCGTACCTCCTCAGCTCACTCGACTCATGATTAATGGCGCCATAGTGGGCGATTTGCCCCCATGCGTATCCCAAGTCTTTCGCGGGTAAGCGATTGCTGATTTCCGTCAAATACTCGGCCGCTAGCGACGATTGTGTTCGGGCGAGCCGAAGCAACGCAAATAGGGTTGCCTCGCGCGCGGCCCGGCCATGCAATTGCCGCTTTCCTCGGTCTAGGTATCGCTGGGGTTCGGACGCCGCCAGTGAGATGGCTTTTTCATCAATGCCGGTTTTCGCCGGCAGGTATTCGTTGATTTGTTTGGCCAGCGTGACGTTGTTGACTTCCAGCGCCATGCGTATGCGTTGCCAGACGTCATCCGCATCAATTGCGCCAGAGGCGATCATTTTGTCGAATACCGGCGTACACGAGTCCGGGCTGGTTTTTTGACTAAACCAGATCGAGCGAGCTTCCTTGGCCACATCTGGGGCGTGCTGAACGAGTTTTGCTTGAAGCGCGTAACACGTGATTTCGGCATCCGCATTCACGAGTTTGGGAAACTCTGTGTTGAAGACCTCCCAGTCGCCTCTGCGGCCAAGTTCCTTCAGCCATTCCATGCGCAAACGCTCAGCGAGCGGAGTATCGCTGTTGTTGGTGATAAAGGACCTCACATCGTCCGGCGCTGCATCTGTTATGCGGGCGGAAAGACGCCAATAGTCGATGTAAATGGCGAGTGGGTGATCGGAGAGCTTTGCCGCCAGCGTGTCCAGTTTTTTAAAGTCTTGAACGTTGTAAGCGTCACGCGCCGCCAAGAAGGCCTCGTCGAGAGACTGTGCTGACAGGCCCGAGGAAGCTCCCATGCTAAAAAGCAGAACCACGGTAATCGAGTTGCGGAGAATTGAGCGGATCATGAACGGTAGTCGGGGGCGGCTTCTGATGGGCCCATCAATTCTGACGGGAGAAAAGAGGATGCCAGTCATTCTATAGCAGAATAGCGTATAAAGCGTTCGTGGGTTCCCGAGCGTGAGCTGATGTACGCTAGATAAAAAATCCGTCATTTCCTTAATTCCGCTAATTCAACATGGCTGAACATGAGTTAAGGGTATTTCTTTGAATTGCGCGGAACATTGCAGGATATTCTTGAGTAAGAATGGGATCAAAGAATAGGCTTCTTTCGAAACCTACTGCCCTACTCGTACGCCTGCGCTTCTCGGCTCGATCGCGGGCCATTCGCGACGGTTTCGAAAGAAGTCGAATAAACTCGGGCGCGTGGAAGGCCGATGCAATGGCGTTTTATTGGTAGGCGGCGGAAAAAATATTAGGCGTAACCCGAAAATCGTGGAAATGCCGGCTATAAAAGAGGAGGCTTGATCAGTCAATCGACAGAGATGCTTGTATCCTTCGAAAGAAATTTGATGGTCAGATGTTTACTCACAAGCCGTCTGAAAACTTACCGCGCAGGCCGCGATCAAGGCTCCAGCGCTAAACGTATGCTTCTTGTACGCCCCGCTTTTCGCCTCGGTCCGCTCACCGCGATTTTCCAATTTTCGAATATGACTGAATAAGCAGGGAAGATGGTTCAACAGAACATCAGAATACTCATCGCGGACGACCATGCGGTGGTGCGTGAGGGATTGAAGCAGTTCCTGTCAGAAACACCCGGCCTGGAAATAGGGGGGGAGGCTGGTAATGGACGGGAGGCGCTCGCCAAGATTCGCAAGGAACAGTGGGACTTGGTATTGCTCGATATTTCCATGCCGGATCAAAGCGGCATAGAGGTGTTGAAGGAAATAAAACGAGAAAGCCCCAATTTGCCCGTGCTCATCTTTAGCATGTTCTCCGAGGATGAATACGCGCTTTCCACCTTGCAGTCGGGCGCATCCGGTTTTGTAACCAAGGAAAGCGCTCCCGAGCAGCTTATCGAAGCGATCCGCCGCGTTGCCCAGGGCGGGAAATATGTCAGTTCCTCGCTAGCCGAGAAGCTGCTGGCGCAGACGTTACCCCAGCGCAAGCCTTTGGCGCATGAGCTTCTGTCCAAGCGGGAGTTGGAAATTTTGTTGTGCATCAGCAGAGGGCAGTCGTTAACCAGCATCGGCGAGCGATTGCACTTAAGCGTCAAGACGGTTAGTACGTATCGCACCCGGATTCTTGAAAAACTAGGACTTAGCACAAACGCTGAATTGACCCGCTATGTAGTCAAGCACCGGCTTGATCAGTAGTAGACTTCTTTCGCAACCTACTGCGCAGCCCGATATCAAGATCAAGCCTGCGATGCTCAACGTACTATTCGTACCCTTGCAGGGCGCGTTTGCGCTTGCACGCGCAAACCGTTCCGCAGGCGGGGAGCATGCTCCCCGAAATCCCTGCTATACCCTGCGCTTGTGGCTACGGCCGCTACGCTTAACGTTTGTTTCACTCACGTTAGCCTACGCCGAAACTTCGTTTTCGGCTTGATCTCGGGCCGCTCGCTACGGTTTCGAAAGAAGTCTAGTGGTTTGCTGAACCGGAAATCTCGTCTCCAGCGTCTGAAACTGGCTATTTGCGCCTCTCGGATCGGCCTTGTTACAGGTTCTATTCGTTTTGTAGGAAAAAGCTGACATTCCCCGTTGGACTTCCTACAAAAAATCAGAACTCTTCCGATATTTTTTCTTCCTAAGGCAGTACAACATAAGCACATATTAAGAGGCTCGGCGCCAGTGCGTTGAGCGCTCCTAAATTGGGCTCGGCCGCACTTGAAAATAAACCGGGCGATCGTAACTGAACAAGGGAAAAAGAAACTGAGCGTCTCATGGGACTGCGTCATCAAATTGTCAGGGTGGTAAGCGGGCAAATGCTAATTACTTCGGATTTAGCCACGAATCGATACGAGACGAGAAATCGGCAGCCGCTGACGCCGGGCATTTATACCGTGTTGTGGCCAACTTATGTGGCCATGCCGCGGTACAACGGAGAGGCGCGCTATGTTGGACCATTTAAAACAGTGGAGCACGCGAAGCTTCTTGTGCATCTTTGCGTCGCCGAATATTTCCTGGAGAAACGATTAATCAGAGACGTTATGCAGTCGGCAGAGTTATTGCTTCATTAAAAAAGACTAAAGCTAATTCTCATGGAAGCCAAAACGGGATCCGATCGAATTTTTGTAATGCAAATCGGATCTAATGACTCCCAGATTTCGGATGGGTTTCCATGTCATAGGTGTAAATGCGATCGGAATTCTAAATGATATCCGTACGTGAGTTAAACGAAGCGATTGCAGTGACTAGCCGGGGTCGGATTGCCGATCGGGTCTCTCGATTTGACTCCGACTCATTGAATGAATGCCCCCCTCGGCGCCCGACTACCTATTGGAGGTGGAAGGGCGCTATTTTTTATTTCGAAGAAGGACGGGACTTACGCAAAAACACCCTAGCGGCGTTGCGCCTTGCGGGGATGCTTTTGCGTAAGTCCTAAAGGGAACAGGAAAAAGGAACAGTGATGGCGTACCGCGTTTGCGAGATTGTCCAGATACTTGATGACGCATGGCTAATTAACTCCACGCGGCGAACTAAGCATTATGCGACGCATGATAGCCAGCCGCTTAAGCCGGGATTTTATTTTGTGCTGTGGCCGGCGACCGCCAAGCCGCCTGGCTATGACGGGCGGGCGCGATACCTGGGTCCATTATCAAACAAAATGCATGCGGAAAAACTTAGGACCAGCGCATTTGCGCTGGGGCTGATCGCATCATACGAAACCGAGCCGGTTTGCGCCTCCGTGGCGCCCTATTGCTAACAGGAGCGACACAATGGCGCTACACCATGAGATTGTGAAAGTGTTAGATGAACGCTCGCTATACGATAGCGCGATCGATAAATATTTTTACACTACCGAGGACGGATGCCCGCTTTCTCCAGGTTATTACCTCGTGCTGTGGCCCCCGCGCATAAAGGCGCCGCGATACGACGAGCATGCCACCTACTACGGGCCGTTTACGCAAACTTCGCATGTGCAACTCTTGATGCAACATTGCCTTCAGCAATATCTCAGGAAGATTCAAAACACTAAGAATCGCCTGGAGCTCGAGATTAGCCTTTGAAAGTGTTCTTGAACTCGTTCAAGTTTTTGCGGCGCGGGCCGAGTTTTGAGGTGTGGAAGCATGTGCTCTTTCGCCTCGGATCAAACTTTTCCCGCTCGTTGTCGAGCTTGAGCAGGTTCTTATGCGCGCTCCCATAAATCGTTAGGCGGCGGTAGATTTATAGAGGCGCCTTCTTTATTTTTTCTGAAGACGACGGAGTTAAGCTATGAAGGAGACTAAGAACGCGAATTATTGGGATATGACGGAGGAAACGAGGGCAAGAAAACTTGCGGACGCCAAAGCGCGATTTGGTAAGCCGTTTATAACGGAGGTTCTTGTGCAGAGAAATACAGAGCCATCCTTTATATTGCGTGAGATAGAGCGGCGAAGCGAGGAGGCGCAAGCGGTGAGAACGCTCCCGAGCATCAGCTTTAAACGGGCTCGACTCTCCTCTTGGGCGCCGCCGTCACTATGCGCTAAGTCATCCGTCGTTTGGGAGCAAGGAGCGCCGGAGACGACTCGATCGACGACCGGCTCAGTTGAAAAGAATGGCGAGAAAAAAACGGCGCCGCCAAAGCGATTTGGCCTTCCTGACTTGGAGCGATTCATGAGCCATTTCCAACTCGTGCAAACTCGCTAGCAGTTGTCGTGTTCTGGGCGGCTTACTCGCTTAACGAGCATCGTTCGATATCTTGCCGCCTCGTTGACCTATAAGAAGCCCTTCAAATTAACCCCTTTCGGCTGTGGGGAGCCGGAAAGGGCGTTTCCTGCTAAAATGCGGCCCCTGGTCGTGGCGCCGCTTCGCTTGTCGCCGCAGGTCCGTCATACGGGCGAGCATTATGTCCGGCGGGCTTCCAACCAGTCCGAAATTCTGCAAATTAGCCTCAGGCGGGCGTGTCCAAGGCGCCGCTCCTGATCCGTAACAATATAAGGACGAGCATGAATATTCACGAGTATCAAGGGAAAGAACTGCTCCGAAAGTACGGCGTCGCCACTCCGCGCGGCGTCCCGTGTTTTTCGGTTGATGAGGCAGTGAAAGCGGCTGAATCATTGGGTGGCAAGGTTTGGGTGGTGAAGGCGCAGATTCACGCTGGTGGCCGGGGTAAAGGCGGCGGTGTGAAGGTGGCCAAGTCGATCGAAGAAGTTCGCGAATACGCTTCCAAGATTCTGGGCATGACGCTGGTGACGCACCAAACTGGACCGGAAGGCCGGCTGGTTAAGCGGTTGTTGGTGGAAGAGGGCGCCGACATCAAGAAAGAGCTTTACGTTGGCATGGTCGTAGACCGCGCGACGCAACGCGTCGTATTGATGGCCAGCTCCGAAGGCGGCATGGAAATCGAGGAAGTCGCCGAGCACCATCCTGAGAAGATCCACAAGATCGCCATCGATCCAGCGATTGGTCTGAAAGACGCCGAAGCCGATGACGTGGCCCGCAAAATCGGCGTGCCGGAAGCATCTGTTGCCCAGGCTCGTGCGTTTATGCAGTCGCTGTACAAGGCGTTTGACGAATGCGATGCATCCCTTGCCGAAATCAACCCGCTTATCCTGACTGGCGACGGCAAAGTCCTGGCTCTGGACGCAAAGATCAACTTCGACACCAACGCGCTTTACCGTCGTCCAGAGATCGTCGCCATGCGCGATCTTGACGAAGAAGATCCCGCGGAAATCGAAGCATCCAAGTTCGACCTCTCTTATATCTCCCTTGATGGAAACATCGGCTGTTTGGTTAATGGCGCAGGATTGGCCATGGCGACCATGGACATCATCAAGCTCTACGGCGGCAGCCCAGCCAACTTCCTGGATGTGGGCGGCGGCGCGACGACGGAAAAGGTCACGGAAGCCTTCAAGCTGATGTTGAAGAATCCCAACCTGGAAGCGATTTTGGTCAACATCTTCGGCGGTATCATGAAGTGCGACGTTATCGCCAACGGCGTAGTCGCAGCGGCGCGTCAGGTCAATTTGACGGTTCCGCTCGTTGTTCGTTTGGAAGGCACCAACGTAGACCTGGGTAAGAAGATTCTCGCTGAGTCGGGCTTACCGATTATTTCCGGTAACAACATGGCTGATGCGGCGCAGAAGGTAGTTGCGGCGGCGAAAGGGAAGCAATAATGTCCATTCTGATTAACAAAGACACCAAGGTCATGACCCAAGGCATAACTGGCAAGACCGGCCAGTTTCATACCCGTATGTGCCGGGATTACGCCAACGGTAAAAACTGCTTTGTGGCTGGTGTGAATCCGAAGAAAGCTGGCGAAGACTTCGAAGGAACGCCTATTTACGCAACGGTGAAGGAAGCCAAGGAAGCAACCGGCGCCACCGTTTCCGTGATCTATGTGCCGCCTCCCTTCGCAGCCGCTGCTATCGATGAAGCCGTCGATGCGGGCCTGGATCTGGTTATCTGCATCACCGAAGGCATTCCTGTGCGCGACATGATTCGCACCCGGTACAAACTGGAAAGCACGAAAACCATTCTGATCGGACCTAACTGCCCCGGCATCATCACGCCGGACGAGATCAAGATCGGCATCATGCCTGGCCATATCCACAAAAAAGGCCGTATCGGCGTCGTTTCCCGTTCCGGCACCTTGACCTATGAAGCCGTGGGTCAACTGATGGAACAGGGTCTGGGACAGTCCACTTGCGTTGGTATCGGCGGCGACCCCGTGAACGGGTTGAAGCACATCGACGTCATGCGCATGTTCAACGATGATCCCGAAACCGACGCGGTTATCATGGTGGGCGAAATCGGCGGCGACGCGGAAGAAACCTGCGCGCGCTGGATCAAGGAAAACATGAAGAAGCCGGTTGTTGGCTTCATCGCTGGCGTAACCGCCCCTCCCGGAAAACGCATGGGCCATGCAGGCGCCATCATTTCCGGCGGCAAGGGAACTGCCCAGGAAAAACTGGCTGTGATGGAAGAGAGCGGCATCAAGGTGACGCGCAATCCATCCGACATGGGCAAGTTGTTGAAATCGGTGCTCTAAGCGCTTCCGTTTTCGACGCACACTTAAAGGGGAGCCAATGGTTCCCCTTTTTTACTTAGGCTTACGCAAAAACGCCCCAGCGGCGTTGCGCCGCCTTGCCGTACTTTGTTGTACTGTCTGCGTCGGCGCGCCTTGCTGGGACGCTTTTGCGTAAGCCTTATTTTATTGAATGAGTAAATCAAATAAATCTGGGCCGCCTCGTCTAAATCGTTGGCGTAAATCGTCCGACACGAGCGTCGAACTCTCCGAGGAGAGCGGCGTTCGTTTCCTCCATCTGGGGAGCGACTTGATACAAAGCGCCATGCGAATCTCGCGCCCGAATGACCTCGAGGTCGCATACACGCAATGCATGATGGGGTTTCTGCTGTTTAACCCGACTCCCAAACATGTTTTGATGATTGGGTTGGGTGGGGGATCGCTAGCGAAGTTTATTTACCACCGTATTCCCGAGGCCTCCGTGATCGCCGTGGAAATAAATCCCCAGGTCGTTGCCGCCGCGAATAATTTCTTTTGTTTGCCGCCCGAGGATGATCGCTTTCGCACCGTCATTGCTGATGGGGCCGAGTACGTGGCGGGCCATCCTGAAGGTTGCGACGTTCTAATTGTCGATGGCTATGAAGATGGAACGATGCCGGAGGTGCTGGGAAGTCAGTCATTCTATGAGCATGCATTCGCCGCGTTGCGATCCAATGGCCTCATGGTGATAAATTTTTTAGGTCGAGATCGAAAGCTAGCCACGTACCTTGATCGAATCAAGGCATGTTTTCCGGGAGGATTGTTGCAGTTGAAGGACGGCGAATATGGCAACGTCATTGTTTTCGCCTTTAAACAGTCGCCCGATCGGCAGCGCTTGAAAACCCTGGAGAAGCGAGCGGTCGATCTGGAAGACCGCTATGAGTTGCCATTTTCCCGCTATGCGAAGGAATTAACTTCCTAAGAGTAAGGATCGAGTACGAAATAATTTCCCGATTTATCCTGCGTCTGTCGGGCGCGCTACTGCGTTGCCCCTCGCTTATGTAGTCTCGCTACACCGCGCTTCGGGGCGCCTTGTAGTGCATCCCGGTAGACTTGTCTAAATCGGGAAATTATTTCGTACCCGATCCTAACTCCATATCAACCGCGTTCGATTTCCGCTCGTTGTTTTTCCAATTCCTCAATATGGCGCTTTTTCGTTGCGACATCAGGATGATGGTCAGTGTATTTCGCCTTGAGCTCATCCAATTCGCGCCGCAATTTTTTAAGCCGTCCGTCCAGCTCGTTGACGCGGCTATTATTGCCTCCCTTAGTTGGCTTTGGCTTCTGCATTTTCTCTTGCGGCAGCGGTTCGATAACCGTTATTTTCGCCGGTGTACTACTGGCGGCGACTTGAATGACAGTGGTGGAGGGCTCCAGTGCTCTTGTTTTCGGAGGAGAGGAGGCCACCTGGACCGGCGTGGGCGATGGTTCGATCGGTTGCGCGGTAAGTTGGTTAATGGCGATTGGCGTGAGAGCCACGATAGTCACGATGCTGATTGCGACAAAGCCAAACCCCTTGCGACGTTGTGGCTTTGCGTGTGAAGAATGCATCAACTTGTGGCCATTGGCGGAAGGCGCTTTGGGCAGGAGGATGGTAGACACCATCTTTTCCGCATCAGGCGGAGTTGCGGTCGCCTGGTGGCCCAAGGCAGTGATATTGGGCGTTGCCTGGAAAGCTCGTAGCGCCCGCGCCAAATCCCGTGCATTTTGAAATCGATCCGCAGGCTTCTTCGCTAGGGCTCGTGCGACGACTGCATCCAGACTGGTCGGTAATCCTTTTACAAGGTGCGATAGCGGCAAAGGCTCTTTGTGGAAGATGCAGTACATTAACTCCCGAAGGTCTTTGCCATGGAACGGCGCCTGTCCGGTAAGCAATTCATATAACACGGCGCCGAGGGAGAAAATGTCGGAGCGGCCATCGAGTGTTACGCCAGCCAACTGTTCCGGAGACATGTAACGGGGCGAGCCGATCAGTAACCCCGGTTGAGTGGATGAGGTGGCCGGCAATTGCGCAATTCCGAAGTCGGTAATCTTGGTCAGGCCGCTCTTGGTAAGAACGATATTGGCTGGTTTTACATCGCGATGAATCACGCCATGATCATGCGCATAGGCTAGCGCATCCGCCACATCCGCAATGATTCTCGCGGTTCGAGTCGCGGAGAGGCGACTGCCTGCATCAATGATCTGTCGAAGGCTCAAGCCCTCCAGCAACTCCATGGCGATGTAAGCCTTCTCGTTGCTCTCGGCGACATCATAAATGGTGACGATGTTCGGATGATTCAGCCCGCCCGCTGCCTTGGCCTCACGGTAAAACCGCTCTATGAACGGTTGAACTTCCTCGGCTTCGAAACTCAGATCGATTGTCTTTACCGCAACTGTTCGCTCAATGACCGGGTCGAAAGCCGCATACACCATTCCCATGGCGCCCTTTCCGAGGACACCATTGATTTGGTATCGGCCCAATGACGAAGGCGCGGATGTGGTGGTTTCTTTGGTCGGCATGAATAAATAAGAACTGGTCGCCGAGGCTGACTGGCGTACCAATGGATTGCGACGTGCAGGAAGGGTACCCGACTGAATGCTTGCTCGCAAGGTTTTAGCGTCAGAGGGTATCATGAGTATATGGACGCAAATCGTCTCTCCGACACTAATGGGTCTTCCCGCAACGACTTGCTGAGCGAGTTGCGCCTATTGCTTTCCTCGGAAGCCGTGCTGGATGCGGAGGAAGACCTGAAACCTTATGAGTGCGACGGTCTTTCGGCTTATCGGCAATTGCCGATGGTGGTTGTTCTGCCTTCGTATGAGCATGAAGTCGCGGCCATTCTCAAACTATGTCATCGACTACGAACACCGGTTGTAGCCCGAGGGGCGGGAACCGGCTTGTCGGGCGGAGCCACGCCGTTGGGCGACGGCGTTTTGCTTTCATTGGCGAAGTTCAATCGCGTTCTGTCGATCGACCCGTTGGCGCGAACCGCTCGTTTACAACCGGGCGTGCGCAACTTGGCGATATCCGAAGCCGTGTCCTCTCTCAATCTTTACTATGCCCCGGATCCCTCCAGTCAGATCGCCTGCACGATCGGCGGCAACGTCGCCGAGAACTCAGGCGGTGTCCATTGCCTCAAATACGGTCTTACGGTCCATAACACTCTTCGGCTGCGTGTTGTGACCATGGAAGGCGAAGTGCTGGAAATTGGTTCCGAAGCGCTCGACAGCGCCGGCTACGATCTGCTCGCGTTAATGACCGGCTCCGAAGGGTTGCTCGGGGTGGTGACCGAGGTCACCGTAAAGCTACTTCCGTTGCCTGAGCGGGCGCAAGTCGTGCTTGCGGCGTTCGATAGCGTGAGAAAAGCGGGCGAGGCAGTCGCTAACGTTATCGCCGCAGGAATTATTCCGGCGGGTTTGGAGATGATGGATAAGGCGACGACGCAAGCGGTTGAACCGTTCGCGAAGGCGGGTTATCCGCTTAATGCCGAAGCCATATTGCTATGTGAATCGGATGGCTCCGCGGAAGAGGTGATGGAGGAAACGGCGCGGATGCGCGAGGTGATGGAAGCGAGCGGCGCTATCGAGATTCGTGTATCTAAAGATGAAAATGAGCGCCTCAAATTTTGGTCCGGGCGTAAGGCTGCGTTTCCGGCCGTCGGCAGTATTGGCCCGGACTATTACTGTATGGATGGTTCGATTCCCAAGAAGCGGCTGGCTGCAGTGCTGGAAGGTATTCAAGCTTTGGGGGCGCAATTTGGATTGCGCTGCGCCAACGTTTTTCACGCAGGCGATGGCAATTTGCATCCGCTGATTCTGTATGACGCGAATCTCCCCGGCGATCTCGAGCGCGCCGAGGCATTTGGCGCTGAAATTCTTAATCTGTGCGTTGCGAATGGAGGCTCCATCACCGGGGAGCACGGCGTCGGCATCGAGAAGCTTAACCAGATGTGCGTACAGTTCCGTCCAAACGAGTTGGAGACTTTCCACGCAATTAAACGCGCTTTTGATGAGGGAGCTCTTTTGAATCCGGGAAAAGCCGTACCGACGCTGCATCGTTGCGCCGAGTTCGGCAAGTTACACGTGCATGGAGGACAATTGCCTCATCCGGAATTACCGAGATTTTGAACCTAGGTTGAAGCATGCTAATTGACCCCCAGGCGTTGTGTGAGACGGTTCGTAACGCAGTGCAAACGCAGACGGCTTTACGTGTTCGCGGAGAGGGCAGTAAAGATTTCTATGGCCAGAATCTGACGGGCGAATTGCTCGATGTTAGCGGTTATCGCGGCGTCGTCGATTTCGAACCAACGGAGTTG
>DATLHW010000232.1:0-4168 GCA_035539675.1 Burkholderiales bacterium
GTTTGCTTGATGGTTTTTCATCATGTTCCCCTGCGTTAATTCAATTGGAATTGGCGTTTAGAACGTTTAGAAGCATTCGGTCACTTTAGTGACACCGCGAATCAGCTCGACACAGTCCTTACCCTGCGGTGCGGCTGACGCGGCGGGCTTCGCGATGCGCTTTACGACTTGCTTAGGTTTAGCTTGGGCCACTTGCACCGGCGCTGGCTTGGCTGGCTCCACTGGCGCAGGAGCAACACCACCGAGGAGCGTCGCCTTAGTTGCGCCTTCCGTCAGCGCCGCCTTCGGTTCTATTTGATTACGCAACACCAGCGAAAGAACGCCGACGCTACGTGCGAGATCCAATATTTCGGCCTGCTCCGGCGTCACTTCCAGCGTTACGGCATTAACAACTTTCGGTTTCGTCTCGTCGCGATTCGCCTCTTGCGCAACAGCAAGCACGAGGATCTGCTGTAATACGATTTTTGAAATCGTGCGGTCTTGATCGTTTTCACGCGCTCTCTCTTCCTGTGTATTCACCATGATGTCGACATAGTTACCTGGCAACGCAAACCCTGCGACGCCGACTACCTCGTTAACCTTCACCGTCATCGCGCGCTTGCCTTCCGACAACACCGCCGATAACCCGCCTTTCGTGCCTACTGGCGCGAGCTTTGATTCAAGCACCGGCTCGCCCCGCTGCATGCTGGTCTTGGCCACCCGTCCATCCAACGCTTTAGCTTCCGCGAACGCGCCGCTTGGAATACTGGAGGCCGGCCAATCCACCAACTTGACCATCTCTGAACTAATGCGAGCGCCCAAGTCCACATCCGCCACCACGACCGCGATCTTGCTGGCGCCGGCTTGCGCCTGCTGGTTAATCCAGTTCGACGCAAGCACAACCGCCACCAGGCCAGTTATCGCCGCGATTATTAACATGACTAGTGCGCGAGTATTTTTCATGATGTGCTCCCAATTGCTGACGTTGACGCGATGCGTGGACCGCTACTATTAGCTACGCGCCGATATAAGACGATGGCGTAGTTCTCATAATTCATATGAAGCATGTACAGATAACTACTTAGTGACTTGCAAAGTAATTGCGCCATGCCCAATCCAACTCGGCGCGATTCATTTCCGGTTGAACGCCACGATAGGTAGCGAAGTCCTTCACCTGACAAACAATATCCCGTGGATTGCATGCGAGGAGGGGCTTCTGCTCGCGATGATGAAGATCATGAATCAGATAATCGATGGCTTCCTCGGTAAACGGAACACCCTGTTCTTCGCAGACCCTCTTGAAAATCGCCCGATATTCCGATTCCTCCATCGGCCCCACGTGGATCTTGTAACCAAGCCTGCGCAGAAACGCTTCATCCGCAACCTCGCTCGGCTTCATGTTGGTCGAAAACACAAGAATTACGTCGAACGGAATGACGAATTTGTAGCCGTTGTGCAGCTTCAGGTAGTCGCAGCGGCGATCCATCGGCACGATCCATCGATTCATTAATTGACGCGGCGAAATAACCTGCCTGCCAAGATCGTCGACGATGAATATGCCGTTGTTCGCTTTTACGTGCGGTGGAGCTTGATAGAAGCGTGTTGTCGCGTCGAAGTCGAGATCCAGCATATCCATGGTGAGCTCGCCGCCAGTCAAGGCAACTGGTCGCCGGCATAACACCCAGCGCGGATCGATCCTCTGATTGCGATCCAGCCGCTCAACGGGAGCCTTTTCATCTTCAATGGGGTGATGAACAAGCGGGTCGAATACCTGGATGACCTGATCATCAACGACAATCGCGTGGGGAATAGCGACGTCGCCCGAGAGTAAACGCGCCAGCTGTTCGGCAAGATAAGTTTTACCGCTTCCCGCCGGACCGTAGAGAAACATGGCTCGCCCGGAGTTCATTGCGGCGCCTAATTGCTCTCTTATATGCGTCTTGATTACAAGGCCGGCGAATGCGTTGTCCAGAGCGGCGTGCTCCACGGACATGCCGCCAATCGCCTGTTGTTGAATCTGTCGGCTATAGTCCGCCAAGCTCACTGGAGCTGCGCCTGCATATTGGCTCTTTTGCAAGAATTCTGAGGCGCGAGCGCGACCGCCATCGGTCAACTGGTACTGCACATCGCCGTCCGTATCGCCGCGCTTCGCGACTTCGCAGATTCGCTCTGTGCGCATAAAACCAAGAAGCGTCTCCAACAGCGTCGGCGCCAACTTCAATTGCCGCGACAATTCCGAAAGTCTCGATTGCCCGCGAATGAATAGCGCTTTTGTCGTGAGCTCCACCAGGAATGGAAAAGACAACCCTGTTTCATCGATACTTCGAGGTGGCCGTGGAAAGTTAGGCGTCGATTCGCCCAGTTTGGCCAGTTGTACTGTTGTTTGCGCATTCATGGCAGGCTCCTGGCTATAACAGGTTTCAAGCTTGTTTTGCAGCTATATGCGATCTCATCGCCGCTCGTTACTGAAACGATGCGAGCAGACGATATCCGTTGGCCAGCAATAGGACGTGAACTAATGTGCCGGTCGCGATCGCCACACCGTATGGCAGGTCTCCCGCCGACTGTCTCGGCGCCGTTGCTTGCGGCATTTCGCGCATTGCGACATCGACCGCAACGCTGGTAACCATATGGTTGACGTTATCCATCAACTTTCTAAAAGATCCTCGCAGCAGCGCGTACGCCGCTGCGAGGCCCCCCCCTGCCAGTAACGTAAGCAATATCACTTCGAAAACGCCGGCCGCGCCAAGAAATCCGCCGACCATGGCGATCAACTTCACATCCCCGGCGCCCATGGCGCGCATCAGATACAAGGGAAGAAACAGGCCAAAGCCGACTGCGAATCCAAGTGACCAACCGGAAATTCCAGCGCCATGGCTTGAAAGCGTTCCAAAGCCGAGGCCGGCGACGAGTCCGATTAGCACAAGCCAGTTAGGAATTCGTCTGTATTTGATGTCAAAAGCAGCTGCGATGATGACCAGAACAATCAACAACGCGAGCTTAAGATCGATTACAACACTACCGATCGCCACTGCATTATTCTCAATCATGTTTGTTCTCGATTTATCTATCGCCGCGCGACTAGCGGCATCAGGGACAACTTCCGCCACCGCCGGTGGCGGAAGTCACACAATTCTGTATGAGGGACCATAGCGCGGATGTCTTTGCTCCAACTACTCCGACCGCGCTCGCAATTACAACCACGATGAGGGCGCCGAGAAGGGAATATTCGATGGCGGTCACGCCGTCTTCCGAGGCGACAATGTCGCTCAATCTCTCAAGTTCCATTTTCATCGCCGGTCCATTTCTGGTTTTTTGGAGAACGCTCCCGAAGACATTTCGCCTCCGGGAGCTGGTTCATTTCACGCCAAAACGTCGATTACAGCGCGTTGCCGATGGAGACGAATACTGCATCCAATTTCGTGCCGACTATCTTGACGCTAGCAATGATGACAACCGCGATGAGAGCAGCTATCAGACCGTATTCGATTGCTGTTACGCCGTCTTCTTCACGGATGAATTGCTTGGCGCGATTGACTAGATTTTGCATTTGATATCTCCTTAACGTTGATCAACGACACTTCCGCACTTGCGGGTTTCTTTGCCGATCGCTGTTAGACTTTGGCCATAACAACGATCAACAACCTGACCGGCCACCTCTACTTCCGTACTTCTTTAATGACTGCCGGTATGTGTGCAGAATACGCACTCACCCTTTGTGGGACATCGGCAGTTAGTCCCCTTTTCTTTAGGAGATTTCTCCTATGAGAGCGTGAATAATGCACACTTCCGTCTGATTTCGATGCGGTACGTCACGCACCCAGTGCGCCACGTCACTCTTTCATTCGTTATCAATTCGAAAACGTCACGCTGAATCACGTATTCAGAAGCGAAAAAAACGCTTGGCAAGTAAAGATCGTTAGTTGAATTGGATTGGATTGCGAGGCGGCTGATCAAGCGTTGGCGCCAATGAAGTCATGAGCAACCAGCAGATACACGGAATGACGGAATTGGAAACAAAAACAGCGAGGACTTTGTGACAATCAGGCAAACAATAAACCGGAAAGTTAACGGGTATGTGCGCCTTATTTCTCGCACAGCTAACAGATCACGCGGTCAAGCCATGCCGCATGGCGAATATGAATAGTTCCGCACGATTGCGAAGGCCAAGCTTGGTATAGAGCGATAC
>DATLHW010000233.1:0-6576 GCA_035539675.1 Burkholderiales bacterium
CACTTGAGGGATTGGCGCTGTTTACGAAGATGAAAACTGGTTTGCGAAGGAGCGGAAGGTTTTGACTGATCGATGACTTCCACCTTTTGTGGATCGACCTTGTTGGTGTAGGCGCCGTAAGGTAAAAAACCACAGGCCGTCAGTTCAAGCAAAGCAAACAGTCCGACGACTCGACATACCAACTTTTTCATTATTCCCTCCAGGGCGAGAACGGCGTTGATGTGAGCGCAGTACAATGCATACAAAGCGCTGGCATTTTCCGCTGACCTCTCGACGCTTGGCAAGAACACGGCGAATTAATTGATTGAGGCCGATCGCATTTAGAGGACTTTTAATGCAAAACCAAATCCACATTCAAGAAGTCGGTGTTCGCGATGGGTTCCAAAGCGAACCGATATTCATTCCAACTGACGTGAAAGTCGCCCTGATTGACGAATTGTCCGAAGCGGGTCTTTCCAAGATCGAGGTGACCGCGTTCGTCTCGCCTAAAGCCGTCCCCGCGATGCGCGACGCCGCCGAGGTGATGGCGCGAATCAAGCGGGCGCCGGGCGTTGTCTATACAGCCCTTGTTCCCAACGCGCGCGGCGCGGAAGGCGCGGTCGCGGGCAGCGCCAACGAGATCAATATTTTCATGTCGGCGTCGGAATCGCACAACCTTGCCAACGTCAACAAAAGCACGGATGCGTCATTCGAAGCCTTCAAGGACGTCATGCAGGTCGTAGAAGACGGAGGCGTCAGCGTGAACGGCTCGATCAGCACAAGCTTCGGGTGTCCGTTCGAAGGCCACGTCGATCCCGCGCGTGTACTGCATTTCGTGGAGCGCTATCTCGCACTTGGGGCCGCCGGCGTGACGCTTGCAGATACCACGGGCATGGCTAATCCCGCCCAGGTTCGATCACTGACCGAGATGGTGTATGAGCGCTTTCCCGGCATCGATCTCACGCTGCATTTTCACAACACGCGCGGGATGGGGCTTGCGAATGTGCTGGCTGGTTTGGAAGCTGGCTGCGTGCGTTTCGACGGTTCGCTGGGAGGGCTTGGGGGTTGCCCGTTTGCGCCGGGCGCCACCGGCAACATCTGCACGGAGGATTTGGCTCACATGCTCTGGGCGATGGGTTATGAGACTCGCGTTGACGTCGATAAGCTCATCGCGGCTTCGAAAAAATTGCCGGACATCGTCGGGCACGATGTGCCAGGTCAGGTAAGGAAGGCGGGTAAGTTCACGGCATTGCATTCGTTCGCCAACGCCAAACGCGCCGCTGGTTCGTAGGAGCGAGGAAGCTCGCTCCTACCGTCTTCAATTAATTGTTACCGATCGCTCTATTACTTTTCAGCCAGGAAATAATAATCCGCTGTGTAAGGAACGCGTGCGCTGGCGCTAACGGTCTCTTTCATACATCCGCTTTTAGGAGCGACGCCACCGGTGGTATTGATGCGCTGAATACTGGTCACTTTGCTGAACGCGCCTTCCGGGCCAACGGACTTGGCGGTAAGCAACAACCAAGGGATAGCATCAGCCTGCGGCGCATCGACCTTCTCCTTTACCATCCCTAACAGCTTGCTGCCATCCGCGGATTCCCAATGCGGACCGGCGTAGTGCTTGCCGATTTTCTTTCCTGTCGTATCGTAAAGAGCCGCGTCGGGCGCAACAAACGCCCATTCATAAGCGCCAGCCTGATCTTTCTTTTCGCGGCATTCATAAAGTTGAAAACCTTTCGCCGGAACGACCATTGCGACGGACTCCTTGGGACTTCCTTTGATTTTGTCAGGTACTCCGCCTGTGGAGGCCGGCCCTTGGGAAGTGGCGCAAGCGGCTACGAGAAGGGGTAAGAAAATGGCTGCGGACTTACGATACATATTGTTCTCCTGTTGAAAAACAGCATCTGAAAATTATGCAAAATGCAGCGAGCAAATCAAGTTTTGGCCGTCACGCCACAGATATTTCTTGGGCGCGGCTTCACTTGTCAGCACAACAACGAGGGGGTTTCCATTCCGACATCTCCGCGCAAAAGCGGGAGTCGAGATGTTATCGAAGAATCGGGGAGAAGAACATGAGGAACGCGCGAGAACCACGACTTGATGACATTTGCGCAGGAGGCGCGGCATGAACGCCCACCATCCTGCACAAATCAGTACCGCCTAATTACTTACTTGTAGATGCCAGCAACAGCAACCAGATCGCCTACGGGCTCGTAGTAAGCCGATTTGGTTTCAAGTTTACCGGTCGTGGGGTTCTTCGACTTGTAGTCGACCCAGCCGGACTTTCCTTGCTTGGCGTTGTCGATAATTTCTTTACGGAACAGCTTGCCTTCGTCGTCAGGCACTTGGTAGTTGTTCTTGCCAACAGATTCTGGTTTCTGCGGATGAGCAACCAAAGTACCGGTCAGATCGTAAAGAAATACATAAAGTTCGCCTTTATCGAAAGCGCCCTTCGCTGTATTTACGTCAGCAACAAGCTTCTCTTTTCCATTTGCCTTATATGCCGCAGTCGCCTTTTTCACCAAGCCTGTCGCATCGTCTTTGGTAAGAGCAGCAAATGCTAATTGAGACACTGCAAACAACATTGCAAACAACCACGTAAATCGTAAAAATTTCATTAGATGCACTCCATTGGTTAAGTTATTAACGTAAATGACGCATTTGTGCATCGCATCAATTTGGTGCGATGCACCAAATGGTTATAGGAAATGCTTCTTATTAATGCAAGTCCTCACTAACAAATTTCCAAAAAGGTGCGTAATAAAGGAAGGGAAGACGCTTCCCTCGCCCATGTGCTCAAATTTGTCAGATACCTCCTTAAAACCGCTACTTCAGTCGCAGAGAAAAGTTAAGATTTAATTTAAATCAATATCTTATGAATATGGTACAAACCTTGCACGTGTGACAAACATCACATGTCCCGATAAGAAACCATCATGAAAAATATAACAACCGTGCGTTCAAGCCGGATTCCACTGATAACCGCCGCACTTATTGTGGCGCTGCTAAACGGGGGATGCGCATCACTGGCCGTAACAGCGTTGGGTATCGGAGGCACGGCTGGCGTTACTCACGCCATGAACGGGGTGGTGTATCGAACTTTCACTGCGCCGATAGGTAAAGTGCGGCTGGCGTCGATCCAGGCGCTCAAGCGTATGGGCATCGGCGTCGGCGGTTCGGAAAAGCAAAAAGACGGTGAACTAATCAGAGCCACTGCGCCTGATCGGGAAATTGAAATTGAGTTGGAAGTTGTTAGCGCGAACACGACGCGTATGCGTAGCGTGGCGAAGAAAGGCTCATTTTTATACGACAATGCGACGGCGACCGAGATCGTCCAGCAGACGGAACGATCGCTTAATCCCGTGCGAGGCGTATCGAGTCAAACGACGCTTGTTTCCAAAATTTAACTTTGTGGGTCCTACAACATACCTAGCAGTCGCTGCGTAAGCACTTCCGCCTCTTCGTTGCCGCTGCTCTTCACGATCGCCGCCTTATAGGTCTCCACCAACCCTCGTAAATCCGCGAGGGTCGAGGCCCGCTCAAGCTTCAAGGTAAAGAAAAAGGATTTGAGCCCCAGTGCGTTGACCGCAGTCACGTTCATGAAATCTTGCGCGCGGCGGAAGCGACTGAACTCATCCAGGGCTTCCGGTTGGCGAGTCAGTTGTTCATCCTCTGAATTGACGACGCTGCCTGTTTTAACGATCAGGCCCAGGCTTTCCAACTGATCGAGAAAGTCCGGCGCCGCACCAAGTTTCTGCGCTTCTTCCCTCAGAAGGAACATGGGTGCATGTCCATCGACCAAAATAAGCATGGTTCGCATACGCGGCGACAGCTTCATTTTTCGGCTGCTGACCTCGTCCAAACCTAGTTTTGACTTGCTATAGATATCGCCTGCGCTCATATGAAACTCCTTCCTGCAGAGGTCCCGACAGCTGTTTGGCGCGAACTTCCGGGGTTACGTCACGATGGGGCCTTGGATACGCTCGATGGATAGCGAATTGAAATAGGCGAATGATTTAGAAATGGAATTAGACCGGAAGCTTTGTGCCACCGCCCATCGATGGGTTTGCTTTTTCAGACTGCACAGAAAGCGAAGCAAGGGATATGCCCTATTGTGAGACACATCACGCTCAACAGCCGATCATCGAGATACAAATGATTATTATGGATTTTTTCGCAGCACATTAAGAGCAAAAGGACGGAGGACCGACGCGCCAGCGACATCAGGGCGCCGACGAAGGTAATAAACTGACGAAATTAATCACTTAAACATTTGTGAATACTACCAGCGGGAACAAGACCTTGCCCGCGACTGTTTCAGGAACGGGCAAGGTCCCACGTTCTTAAAATAGGTTGTTTAGAGGAAAAATCACGCCGCCGAACGCGTGAACGCCCCGCTTTGATAATCGTTGATCGCCTGTTCGATCTCCTCGCGCGTGTTCATCACGAACGGTCCGTATTGCGCGATCGGCTCGCCGAGCGGGCGCGCGGCCAGCAAAATAAATCGCGCTCCGTCGTCTCCGGCCCTCACCTCAACACGGTCGCCTTCCGCCAACACACCGGCGTTTTGTTTCTTGAGAGTGCGCGACGCATCGGACGGCCCCACGTAAATGCTCCCCTCATACGGATAAACAAAAGCATGGTATTCGCTCCGCACAGGATGCGAGAAGACGCCTCCCGGCGGCAACTCCACATCGATGTAAAACGGATCGGTGGTCAAGCCTTGTATGGGGCCGGCGACCAAACCATCGTCCAGCGCCAGATTGCCGGCGATCACCTTGGCGCGCCCGCCGTTCGGCAAGTTAGCCATCGGAATATCCGACGGTGGAATGTCGCGATAGGACGCGGGCTTCATCTTTTCCGCCGATGGCAAGTTAATCCAAAGCTGGAAGCCGCGCATACGCCCCGACTCCTGTTGCGGCATCTCGGAGTGAACGATGCCGCGACCGGCCGTCATCCATTGAACACCTCCGCTTTTCAACTCGCCTCGATTACCCAGATGATCTTCATGCCGCATATGGCCGTCCAACATGTAGGTCACGGTTTCGAACCCCCGATGCGGATGGGGCGGAAAGCCTGCGATGTAGTCGTCCGGGTTGTCGGATGAAAACTCGTCGAGCATGAGGAATGGGTCCATTCGCAACTGATGAGCGCGGCCCAGGCTGCGCCGAAGTTTGACGCCGGCGCCATCTGAGGTAGGAACCGATTCGATAACGTATTGCAAAGTACGTGTGGTCATAACTGTCTCCTCATCTTGCGGTTATCAACTTTAGGCAACCGCCTGCTGTGTTCCATTCAATCGCTGAATCGCATTTTTCGCCTGCGCCAACGCTGCTTGTTTGCCGACATCCCCCATGGCGAGTCCTTCGGCGTACACGAACTCCACATCGTCGATGCCAACGAAGCGCAAGAAGTCGCGTACATAGGTCGTCTGGCTATCCAACGGCGTGCCTGCGTACATGCCGCCGCGCGTCGCGAAAACATAGGCCTTCTTTCCGGTTAACAATCCAACAGGCCCCTTCTCCGTATAACGGAAAGTGACGCCTGCGCGGGCGATGTGATCGAAGTACGCCTTCAAGGTGGACGGCACGCCAAAGTTATACATCGGCAAACCAAGCACGATTACGTCGGCGGCTTTGAGTTGGTCAATCAAGGCGTCCGAGTACGCAACCACCCGTTGCTGCTCAACATTCCGTTCGCCGGGCTTGGCCAAGAACGACTGAAACCGCTCCGCGCTCAGATGGGGAACTGGATCAACCGCAAAGTCACGTGTTATGACATGACCGTGTGAATTGCTGGCGCGCCACGTTGCGACAAACTGATCCGCCAAACGGCTGGATTCGCCGGAGCCGGAGAAGATGCTGCTGTTGAGTTGAAGTAGCGTTTTCATGAGAGCCTCCTGTCGTTTGTTGATGGCTCTATTTAAATATTTACTGGACAGATAAAAAAGCAGAATAATTAGGCCGTTTTTATCTATTTAATCGATCAATGAACTCCACCCCCTATATCACCCTGGAACAGTGGCGAGCGCTAATTGCCGTCGTGGACGCAGGCGGCTATGCGCAAGCTGCTGAGTTACTTCACAAAAGCCAATCGACGGTGACTTACGCCGTGCAAAAGATCGAATCGTTGCTCGGGCTGAAGGCGTTTGAGATTCAGGGACGAAAAGCCATCCTTACGCCGACCGGTCAGTTGCTCTATCACCGAGCCAGATCGCTGGTGGACGAAGCCAACGGATTGGAGCGCTCGGCGCGGGCGCTATCGGCAGGATGGGAAGCGGAAATTCGACTGGCCGTGGAGATCCTCTTCCCCACTTGGCTGCTGCTCAAATGCCTTGACCGCTTTGGCAAAGAGAGCCCACACACACGCATCGAGTTGATCGAGTCGGTCATCGGCGGCACGTCGGAAGCGCTCATGCAAGGCGAGGCCAATCTCTCGATTTCGGCTCACATACCACCGGGATTTCTGGGGGACCATTTGATGCGTTTGCGGATGATCCCCGTGGCGCATCCCGATCATCCTCTGCACCACCTCGGACGCAAGGTGTCCATGCAAGACCTGCGCACTCATCGTCACCTTGTCGTACGAGATTCCGGC
>DATLHW010000234.1:0-13258 GCA_035539675.1 Burkholderiales bacterium
CGACGCGACGCATTCTCCAATGTTTCATCAGGTTGAAGGGTTGTGGATCGATGAAAGCATTAGCTTTGCCGATCTAAAGGGCGTCTATACTGAATTTTTGCGTCGTTTCTTCGAGAGCGACGATTTGATGGTGCGCTTTCGGCCTTCATTCTTTCCTTTCACTGAGCCATCGGCCGAAATTGATATGGCCTTTACGACAGGGCCAAATCGAGGGCGTTGGCTAGAGATTTCCGGCGCAGGGCAAGTGCATCCGAATGTGGTGAGAAATTATGGACTCGATCCAGAAAAATACATTGGCTTCGCGTTTGGCAGCGGCCTGGAGCGATTGACAATGCTTCGCTATGGCATCAGTGATTTACGCCTGTTCTACGAGGGCGACCTGCGTTTTCTAAAGCAATTTATATGAGATTTTCCGAAAGCTGGCTTAGGACGCTTGTAGATCCACCCCTGTCCACCGAACAACTCACGCATCTATTAACCATGTCCGGGTTGGAGGTGGAGGAGTGCGAGTCGGTGGCGCCGCCATTTTCCGGTGTCGTCGTTGCTGAGGTGAAAGAGGTCGCAAAGCATCCTGATGCGGACAAATTGTCGCTTTGTCGCGTGGATGTGGGCGTCGGTTCTCTATTGAATATCGTTTGCGGTGCGCCGAATGTGGCGCCGGGTATGAAAGTGCCCTGTGCGACGGTTGGGGCGATATTGCCGGGTGATGGTCCTGACAAGCCATTTCAGATCAAGCTTGCGAAAGTGCGTGGCGTGGAAAGTCAAGGGATGCTTTGCTCGGCGAGCGAACTGGGTTTGCCGCAGGAGCAAGGTGGTCTACTTGTATTGCCGTTGGAAGCGCCAATCGGGGTGGATTTTCGCCGATATGCTGATTTGGATGATGCGTTGATCACCATCAAGTTAACGCCTAATCGTGCGGACTGCTTGTCTGTACTGGGCGTGGCTCGCGAGGTTGCTGCGCTCACCCAGGCGCCTTTGAAGGCCATTGATACAACCTCGGTTGTGTCCACGGTGCGTGACACAGTGCCGGTCAAAATTTCCGATTCCCAGGCATGCGGCCGTTTTACCAGTCGAATTATCCGCAATGTCAATGCAAAGGCGGCGACTCCCCGTTGGATGAAAGATCGACTGGAGCGTGCTGGTCAGCGGTCAATTTCGGCGCTCGTTGACGTTAGCAATTATGTAATGCTCGAAATGGGTCGCCCATTGCATGTTTACGACTTGGATAAGCTCAAGGGTGGGATTGACGTACGCTTTGGGCGCAAGGGTGAAACGCTAAAGTTGCTGAATGAACAGGTAGTCGAAGTTTTTGAGAATGTACTGGCGATCACGGATGTCGGGGGAGCCATAGGATTAGCGGGCGTTATGGGCGGTGACAGTACGAAGGCCGACCTTGATACCTGCAATATTTTTGTCGAGAGCGCGTTTTTCTTCCCGGACGTTATTGCGGGTCGCGCCCGCCGTTACAACTTTACGAGTGATGCGTCCCATCGTTTTGAGCGCGGCGTGGATTTCGATAACACGGTATCGGGCATCGAGCGAGCGACCCAGCTTATTCTCGAAATTTGTGGCGGGGCTCCCGGTCCGGTTGTCGATCAAGTTGCTCAACTTCCAGAGCGTAAGCCTGTAACGATGCGTGTCGCGCGGGCTCAAAAAGTGATTGGCGTTGAGATTTCCGTGGAACAAATGGCGGCGATCTTTCAACGACTTGCTTTGCCTTTTGTTCAGGATAAGAACCTCAACGGGGAGGATGTCTTTGTTGTCACGCCTCCTTCTTATCGCTTCGATCTGGAGATTGAAGAGGATTTGATCGAAGAGGTGGTGCGTGTTTACGGATATGAAAATATTCCTGTGATGCCGCCGGTGGCGCCGGCTGTCATGCGTGTTCCTCCGGAAAACCGGCGGTCGCTTTTTGATCTGCGTGAGCGGCTAGTGGCATGTGACTATCAGGAAACCATCAACTTCAGTTTTGTCGAGGAAGCGTGGGAGAGGGACTTTGCCGGAAACGAGAATATGATCCGGCTAAAGAACCCAATTGCGAGTCAAATGAGCGTGATGCGCAGTACGTTGATCGGCAGCTTGGTTGAAAACTTACGTTTCAATCTAAATCGTAAGGCGTCGCGGGTTCGCGTTTTTGAGGTGGGGCGAACATTTTTACGGGCTCCTGATCAGCCTAGGGGAGATTTAGCGGTCGCAGGTTATCGGCAACCGATGCGGATAGCGGCGCTTGCCTATGGTTCATCCACAGAGGAGCAATGGGGAGAGCCAACTCGGCCTGTCGATTTCTTCGATGTTAAGGCCGATTTGGAGGCGCTTGTCGCGCCGCGCGTGGTCAGATTTATCCCAGCTCCTCATCCGGCTCTACATCCGGGGCGTTCGGCGCGAATCGATCTTGCCGGGGAGCCCATAGGGTGGATTGGTGAGTTGCATCCGCGCTGGCAGCAAAAATATGAATTGCCAATGGTTCCTATACTTTTCGAAGTCGATGCGGACACATTGCGAACCTGGGATATCCCCCGTTACGAAGAGGTGTCGAAATTTCCTCCGGTCCGACGAGATCTCGCCATCGTGGTAGATGAATCCATTACGGTTGATCAGATTTTTAGATCGCTTGAGGGATGCTTGCCTAAGATGGTTACAGACGTGAGTCTGTTCGATGTTTACTCCGGAAAAGGCATCGAGAATGGGAAAAAAAGTCTTGCATTCCGGGTGCTTATGCAAGATACTGAAAAAACTTTGAAGGATCAGGAAGTGGATGGTGCGATGCAGCAAATTATGCAAATTATCGCTTCCGGCACTGATGCGAAGTTGAGAAGCTGAGGGAGAAGATGACTTTAACAAAAGCTGAACTAGCGGACTTAATGTTCGAAAAAGTTGGACTCAACAAACGAGAAGCGAAGGACATGGTGGAATCTTTCTTTGAGGAGATTCGCATGGCTTTGGAAAGAGGGGAGAGTGTCAAGCTTTCCGGTTTCGGGAATTTTCAGTTGCGTGAAAAGCCACAACGTCCAGGACGGAATCCGAAGACCGGAGAGGAAATCCCGATTACCGCTCGCCGAGTCGTTACTTTTCATGCGAGCCAGAAATTGAAGCAGTTAGTGGAATCTACGTACCGTGGAAGAGAACAGCAATCCTGAACTCCCGCCGATACCGGCAAAGCGATACTTTACGATTGGTGAAGTAAGCGACTTATGTGGCGTGAAACCGCATGTGCTGCGGTACTGGGAGCAGGAATTTACCCAGTTAAAGCCAGTGAAGCGTCGCGGTAACCGTCGTTACTATCAGCATCATGAAGTGCTGCTTATTCGCCGTATCCGCGAACTTTTATACGACCAGGGTTTTACCATCAGCGGCGCCAGAAATCGTCTGAGCGAGCCTGACCCCGCGGGCGGAAGCGCGAAAAGCAATGTGGTCTTTGACCCAGTTAAATTGCGTGAAGAGATCAAGAGTATTCTCGATCTCCTCGCCGCGTGAGCAATGCGTGGCGTTTTTTTTGTGGGGGGCTGCTTCTTGTCACGGACTTTCACAATGTTGGAAGAGGGTGATAGGAAAAAATTAATTGCTGCGTTTTGTTGCGCCCCTTCCCAATAATTTCATAATTCACTAGGGATTTCGGCCAAAATGTCGTCTCAGCGTTCGATCGACGTCCGTATGGGCGCATTGCGGGAGCGCTGGCAGGATTACCGGGCTCAGGGCTCGTTTGAACAATTCGTAGAATTCACACTGGCGCTAAACTGCGTCACCGAGCATCTCAACCGTTTGAAACTGCCTGGGTTATTGCGCCAATGTGAGGGCTTGGAAACTGCGGCTCTCATGTTGTTTGGCGATGGCTCTCGTCACCCGGCTCCCGCGCAGGATGTGGCCGCCCTTGATCGCCAGATCGAGGCTTTATTCAGTTCGATTGAAATGGCGCAACGCTCAACTGCGCCAGTCGAACGTCGAGCTCCTAATCAACCGGAAAGCGAATGGGCTAAGCCACGTTTGATTTGGCTCGTATGCGACGCCAATCATAAGTGGTACCACGGCTTGAATCAGCAATTGGGATTTTTTGGATTCCGGACAAGTCGCTTCGATTGGACTCAGACGATGCCGGAGGATCAATCGCCCATGGTGGTTCTATTCTTGCCGACAGGCAGTGAATATGGGGCGAACGAGCTGGAGCTTGTGCGACAGGTGCGCGCTAAGCATATGGCGAGTCAATTGTTCTGTTTAGGCGTCGCCAAGACTTTAGAGGTCATGGTCGAACTAGGGCGGGTGGGCGCTGATGTGCTGATTCAAGCGGAACAGCAAACGGCCACCGCGCTTGGGCGAATGCTTGAGTTGATTCAAACGCAGGAACAAGACGCGTTCCGTGTGCTGGTGCTGGAGGATTCCGCGACGGCCGTCGCGATGATTCAACGCTCCCTCACTCAGCACGGCATCGACAGCAAGGCGCTCAATAATCCCCAGCAGCTACTGGCCACCGTAGACCAATTTCGCCCCGATCTTGTGCTTATGGACATGTACATGCCCCATTGCACCGGAGTGGAGGCAATGCGCGTTTTGCGTCAGCTTCCTGCCTATCAGGCTTTGCCGGTTGTCTATCTTTCCAGCGAAACCGATATGGGCATGTGGATCGAAGCGCTCCGGCTGGGTGGGGATCAATTTCTTACTAAACCTGTCAACCCGGTGTTTCTTGCCGCGGTAGTGAAGAGCAAGATCGAGCGCCATCGCGAGATGCTGCGACAGAGTCAGCATGACAGTCTGACGGGGTTACTTAATCACACTGCATCGAAAAATCGTTTAAGTCAGTTGTTGGCGGCGGCGCAGCCGGGCGAGCAGTTATGTGTGGCGATGATTGATATCGATCACTTCAAATCGGTGAACGATACCTACGGCCATCCGGTTGGCGATCAAGTGATTCGTAGTCTCGGCTGGCTCTTGAAAGGTCGGCTGCGGGCTTGGGATATTATTGGGCGATATGGCGGTGAAGAGTTCATTGTTGTATTGCGTAACGCCAGTCTTAGCCATGCGCACGCTGTCCTTGATCGTATTCGCTCCGACTTTTCCGCGCTTCCTCATGATCACGGCAGTGGCGTCATGCGCGCCACCTTTAGTGGGGGGCTTGCGGCCTACCCGATTTATTCAACGAGTAACGAACTCACCGAAGCCGCGGACAACGCGTTATTGGAGGCGAAGCGACGTGGACGCAATCGAATTGAGCGAGCCGGTGTCGATCTGCTTTAGCGGGTTTTACATTTATTTGGGTTCAAGGCGGTAGGATGAAGAAGGAATATATCCTCGCCATCGAGACTTCCACCGAATACCTTTCCATCGCGTTAACGAATGGAGAGGTCGTTGTCGTTCGAGATTGTGTAGCGGGGCAGAAACACTCCGAGTTGGTGTTGCCCATGATAGAAGACGTGCTTGCGGAGGCGGGAGTCGATCGTACGTCCCTTCACGCCATTGCATTCGGCGTCGGGCCGGGCTCTTTCACCGGTTTGCGTATTGCTTGCGGCGTGACTCAGGGACTGGCTTTCGGACTTGGATTGCCGGTAATCGCCGTCTCCACATTGGAGGCGGTGGCGGAAGCGACTGAACGAGATAAGGTGGTAGTTGCGCTTGATGCGCGAATGGGCGAGATATATTTCGCCGCATTTGAGCGCGAAGGCGCTGAATGGAAAGCTTCAACAGAAGGCTGCTTGTGCAAGCCCAGCGATTCACCGCAATTGTTGGGTGGTGATTGGTATGGAGCGGGCAGTGGGTTTGGCGTTCACAGCGAAGCGTTGACGGCTTGCTACACAAGTCAACTTATTGGCGTGGATGCTGGCGTGGTTCCCCATGCAAAGACTATCGTTCAGATAGCGACGAGGCGTTTTCACCAAGGGAAGATGATTTCCGCATTCGATGCGGCGCCAGTCTATATTCGAAATAAAGTCGCATTAACAATCGAAGAGCAGGCAGCTATCAGATGAGCGTGGCGCAGAAAGAAGCGGCGCGATTTTCACCCATGCGCTACGAAGATCTGGAAATGATCAGTGCGATCGAGAGAAGTCTCTACGAGTTTCCGTGGACGCCGGGCAATTTTCGCGACTCACTAAACGCCGGTTACAGTTGCTGGGTGTGTCATGCCGATCACATCCTGGTGGGTTACTCCGTATTGATGGTGGCGGCTGGCGAAGCGCATTTGTTGAATATCAGCATAGCGACGTATTGGCAGGGAAAGGGATTGGGCGAAGCCTTGCTTGGCTTTCTACTTGCGTTAGCGCGCGAGCGCCATTGCGAACGCATGTTGCTTGAAGTACGCAAATCCAATGACCTTGCGCACCGGTTGTATGTGAGAAACGGTTTTGTCCCCATCGGTGAGCGTAAGGCGTATTACCCAGCACTGGTGGGGCGGGAAGACGCCATTGTCTTGGAGCGGCGCTTGTAGGCGACGTTATGAAGTTTTGAGCCGCAATGGCTGCATCCTGAAAAGCCAATTACCTACGAAGGTGCGAAAATCTCCTTTGAAAAACGGAATCGAAAGTGGCGTTTTTCGTGGGGTAAGTCTCCGGCTCACGATTCATTCGCGCACTTTTCATTCGACTTCTTTCGAAACCTACTGCGCGTCCCGGGATCGAACTTCCGGCGCCAAACGTACTTATCCGAACGCCTCCGCTCCTCGGAGCGATCTCGGGGCGCTCGCTACGGTTTCGAAAGAAGTCTATTAATCAACTGACATTCGTACGATGAAGAACCGACAGATGATGGTGATGCGCGAACTTGGCTTGACGCCGGTTTATCGGCTTCGCGGCCAGGATTCGCCTGCGGTCGAGGACGTTAACGCAAGCGCCAATAATACGTCAGCTCCGGAAAATCAAAGGTCGCTGGCGATATCGACTCCGCAATCAGATATTCCACAGACGTCGACGGGCCCAAGCCGCCAAGAGGTCATTTTGCGGATGGACTGGCCCGAACTAAAGGCGAGAGTGGCAGGTTGCGTCGACTGTCGATTACACGCCGGGCGAACCAAAACGGTATTCGGCGTTGGCGACGAAAACGCATCCTGGTTGTTCGTGGGCGAAGGGCCCGGCGCAGAGGAGGATAGGCAAGGCGAACCTTTTGTGGGGCAGGCCGGCAAGTTGTTGGACAACATGTTGGCGGCCATTGATTTGAAGCGAGGCGACGATGTGTACATCGCCAACGTTGTTAAATGTCGTCCGCCAGGTAATCGCAATCCCCAGCCCGACGAAGCGGAAACCTGTGAGCCTTATCTTATGCGGCAAGTTCAACTCATTAAGCCCACGCTGATCGTGGCGTTGGGTAAGATCGCCGCCCAGAATTTGCTCGGTAACGATGCGGCAGTCGGTAGTCTCCGCGGCGGCAAGTTGCATGATTACAAGGGCACTCCGCTGATAGTCACCTATCATCCTGCTTACCTGTTACGAAATCCCGCCGATAAAGTGCGTGTTTGGGAAGATCTTTGCTTTGCGCGCCTGACCATGAGGAACTTGAAATCGGCGCAGGCGACCTCATAATGACTTTAAGCGGCTTGCGCCGTGCGCTCCATCTGCTTCACGCTTTAACTATTTTCTATCCTTTTTAGGGATTCTTCCATGCGTAAATGGCTCACAGGTCTGGTCCTCATGTATGCGTTGCTTGCTGGCGGGTGCGGCTATAACACGTTGCAGGCGCAAGATGAGCAGGTTAGCGCCAGCTGGTCGGAAGTGCTCAACATGTACAAGCGTCGTGCGGATTTGATTCCGAACCTGGTCGATACGGTGAAGGGCTACGCCGCGCAGGAAAAAGAGGTGTTAACGCAAGTGACGGAAGCGCGCTCCCGAGTCGGGTCGATCCAGGCGACGCCTGAGTTGATCCAAAATCCGGAGGCGTTCAAACAATTTCAGCAAGCGCAGGGTGAACTCTCCAGCGCGTTATCACGCTTACTCGTCGTCTCGGAAAACTACCCTCAGTTAAAATCGGACGCCAATTTCCGTGATTTGCAGGCGCAATTGGAAGGCACAGAAAACCGAATCGCAGTAGCGCGTAATCGCTATATCAAGTCCGTGCAGGAATTCAACACGACGGTTCGGCAGTTTCCGACCAATCTAACAGCGAAGATGTTCGGCTTGGAGGCAAAGGCGAATTTCAGCGTCGAGAACGAGAAGGCAATTTCAGATGCGCCGAAAGTGGACTTCGGTGGTCAGAAAAAGTGACCCTCGCTGCTGAGAGGGAAGCTAGGGCGAGTCACGCGTGACGGATTCGCCCAGCCCGTTCGAGATGCGTCCCTATTCTTCCTATCACATCATTCCTCTAGCAATGCTGGGATTGAGACGGCTTGGATGGCTTTTCAGTCTCACATTACTTTTCATATTCTCATCCGCGCTTTTCGCGCAGCAGCCCATACCTCCGCTCAAATCGCGGATTACCGATCTCACTAACACCCTCACGCCGGCGCAAACGCAAGAGCTCGAAGCGCACTTGGCTAGCTTTGAGGCGCGCAAGGGTTCGCAAATCGCCGTGTTGATCGTGCCAACGACGGAGCCCGAGGTTATCGAGGAGTACGGCATTCGTTTGGCTGACGCGTGGCAAATCGGACGCAAAGGCGTCGGCGACGGCGCCATTTTACTGATTGCTAAAAACGATCGACGCATGCGCATCGAAGTCGGACGCGGTCTCGAAGGCGTGATTCCCGATGCAATCGCCAAGCGGATTATCGCCGAGGGGATCGCTCCTCGTTTCCGGCAAGGCGATTTTTATGGTGGCGTTCGCACCGCCGTGGATCAGATGATGAAGGTAATCGATAACGAGCCTTTGCCGCCGCCAAAAGCTAAATCCACGTCGTCGTCTGGCGGAGACTTCGGTTCGTTTATTCCTATCGCATTCATGCTGGTGTTGGTGGTCGGCGGCATCTTGCGAGCCATGTTGGGTCGCTTCTTTGGCGCCATTGCAACGGGCGGGGTCATGGCTGCCGCTGGCTGGTTTTTTGTCGGGTTGTTGGCGGTTTCGATATTGGCTGGCGTTATTGGTTTTATCTTGACGCTGGTGATGGGCGGAATGGGCCGCGGAGGTCTAAGGCATATGGGTGGCCTTGGTCACGGAGGCTGGGGAGGCGGCGGCGGTGGTTTTGGTGGTGGCGGTGGCAACTGGAGTGGTGGCGGGGGCGACTTTGGTGGCGGCGGCGCCTCGGGGGATTGGTAGATGAATAAATTGACTAGGACGATTCGTCATCTCTGCATGACTCCCTGGCGCGTTAGTCGCACGTTCCCTGATGACGCCATGAACGCCATCGAGGCGGTGGTTGAGCAATCAGAGCGCGCTCATACGGGCCAAATTCGGGTAGTTGTCGAAGCCGCGTTGCCAGTGGAACTGCTATGGCGAAGCCTGCCTGCTCGGGAGAGGGCGATTGACGTTTTTTCAAGTCTGCGGATTTGGGATACAGAACATAACAACGGCGTTTTACTGTATTTACTGCTTGCCGATCACGACGTGGAGATTGTCGCCGATCGCGGTATCGCCAGGCGTGTGCCGCAAGAAGAGTGGGAGACGATTTGCCGACAAATGGAGGCGGCCTTTCGTGCGGGTGATTTTAAGAATGGCGTTCTTGCCGGGATACAAGCGGTTGCGGATAAGCTGTCCACGCATTTCCCCCGCTTGGAAGGCGGAGCGAATGAGCTGCCTAATAGACCTTTAGTTCTCTAATCCAGTTTGAATGATTTACAAACTAGTGCGTATTTGATTGGCTGTGGATAAACACGGATTGAACGGATTTCTTTGCAAGCGCGGAAACATTAAGTCGATCACCTTCAGAATATCGCCGTAATCAGCTGTTTAATCCGTAGGGACGCCTAATTTATTCCGATAGCAGGACTTCTTAAGCGGTGGGTAATTTGTCCTTCCTGTGGACTTTATATAGCCAACTCATAATAAGACTGACGAACAACCCGAAGACAATAACAATGGTGTTAATCGACCAATCCCATTTGATCATTAGCGCATACGCGCCAAGCATCAGCAGAATGCTCAAGTTCTCATTGAAATTCTGCACGGCAATGGAGTGACCAGCGCCCATGAGCAGGTGACCACGATGCTGTAATAGCGCATTCATTGGCACCACGAAAAAACCCGCCATTGCTCCGATCAAGGTTAGGAGCACTACCGCAAGCCAAGTGCTGGTCACGAATATCATGGAAATCACCGTGAAACCCATTGCGATTCCCACCGGCAGCACCCGGACTGAACTTTCCAGTTTGATGTACTTCGCCGCGATGACAGATCCGATAGCGATGCCAAAGGCGACCCAGGCGGTTAGTAGAGTCGCTTTCTCAAGCGGCATCGCGAGCGTCAATCCCGCCCACGCAAGCACGATCAGCCGCAACGTCGCGCCGGCTCCCCAAAATAACGTGGTGACCGCCAGCGATACCTGACCGAGCGGGTCTTTCCATAACAATTTAAAGCAATGCCAGAAGTCGTGAAGTATGTATAACGGATTGCGCCGCAAAGGCTTGTGGTCGATGGCGACCTTTGGGATGTAAAGGTTGAAGATCGCGGCCACGATGTAAAGCAATGTGCATAGGGTGACTGCGAATTCGGGTGGGCTTACGGCGATGGGGAGTTTGAGTGCTTCAAGCGCGGGCATTGCTACCTGGGGTGTTATCAGGAATCCGCCTAATACGGCCCCTAATATGATGGAGGCGACCGTCAGGCCCTCCATCCACCCATTCGCCCACACCAGCTTGGCGGGCGGTAAATATTCCGTGAGGATGCCGTATTTTGCTGGCGAGTATGCCGCTGCGCCAAATCCGACCACTGCGTAAGCGTATAACGGATGCATGCCGACCAGCATAGCGCCGCAGCCGACGAATTTGATGCTATTGCTGATGAACATGACCCGTCCCTTCGGCAAAGCATCCGCGAAGGCGCCTACAAACGCAGCAAGGGCGATATACGAGAAAATAAAGAACTGCTGCAGTACAGGCACCTGCCAGTCAGGCGCATTCAATTCCTTGAGCAATGCGATTGCGGCAAACAGCAATGCATTGTCGGCAAGTGCGGAAAAGAATTGCGCGGCGAGAATGATGTAAAAGCCAAACTTCATTAGGCGGTCCGAGTTGTCTTTTGTCTGGCGGCAAGCGCTGCCTATGACCCGTCCTTTTTTATGATGACGGACTTATATCATGAAACGACGCGACTCGGAATTGGTCGCTCGTTGTTTTATTGGTAATGGTGTGGAAATTTAGTGGAAAGAGGAAACTGGCCCGTATTAGAATTGGTTAAAATTGTTTCGGCTTCTTATAAAAATAGGACTTACGCAAAACCGTCCCAGCAAGGCGCGCCGACGCAGACCGTACGAGAGTTTATACGGCAAGGAAGCGCAACCCCACTGGGGCGATTTTGCGTAAGTCCTAAAGAATAGCGGCATTAGTTTCGGCGGAGAAAAGACAGGGGCAGCGAAGGAATGGGTTCAGCGATAAAGCGCGGATGACTGTTCATTTGCTGAATAGGATTCTCAATCACTGTTTTAAGTCGACGGAGCGCCCGTGAATTTGAAGCCTGCCTGCCTAGAAGTTCTTTGTAACCTTAGCAACAAAAAGCGCCCAATCAATGAGCAGGAGCGCCTGTGAGCGCCCTTAAGCTTGTCATTGTCGAAGATTCTCAAGACGACGCCGATCTGTTGCTGATCATGCTTACTGAGGCAGGATTGAAGCCGCAGTGGCTTCGCGTCGAGAATGAGATTGATTATCTTGCCGCGCTTGAAACGAATCCCGATCTCGTGTTGTGCGATTATGGATTGCCCCAATTCAGCACTCGTCGGGCGCTCGAGTTATTAAGAGCGCGTTCTCCGGACATTCCCTTCATCATTGTGTCGGGCCATATTGGCGACGATGTGGCGGTCGCCATGCTGAAGGCCGGCGCGAACGATTACGTTCTCAAGGATAATCTCGCGCGCATGGCGCCTGCGGTGCAGCGGGAGCTTAGGGAAGCCGAGGCGCGCCGCCGTCAACACAGATTGGAAGAGGCCTTGCGCATCGTTGCCGAGGCGTTGTCCGGCGTTACGGGTAGAGCCTTTTTAGAGTCGCTCGTGGTTCAAGTCACCAGAGTGATTGGAGCGGACTATGTTTTTATTGGCGAGCTCAGCGGACCAGACAAAAAAATAGTGCAGACCGTAGCGGTATGCGCCAAAGATCGCATAACCAATAATTTTGGCTATACCTTGGAGGAAACGCCTGCTGCTGGGCAGATATTTTCTGGAAACAGGGACACGGAACCGGCATTTCCGTTGCTCGGCGAACTCGCATTGCAAAGCTACATGGGAACGCCGCTCGTTAGCTCGGCGGGAGCCACGCTCGGCCTCATGGTGGTCATGCATGGCGCGCCAATTGAAAATACACAGGTTGCGGAGTCGCTGATGCGGATTTATGCCGTCCGCGCGGCAAGCGAGTTGGAGCGTATGGCGCAAACCGCGGCGTTGGAGTTTCAGGCGACTCACGATTCACTCACGTCGCTCTGCAATCGCCACGCGTTGCAATCGCATATGGCGGCCATGCTGAAGGAAGGCCCTGCACATCCCCGAGGCGCGCTACTGCTAATTGATTTGGATCGTTTCAAGGAAATCAACGATACCTTGGGTCACCCTAGCGGCGATGAGATCCTCAAGCAAATAGGTCCGCGGTTGCTTCCTCTGTTGAAATCAGAGCAATTGCTCTGCCGTCTTGGCGGAGATGAATTCGCCGTATTGGTTAGCAACAGTGCGGATCGTGAAGAGATCGAGGAATTGGCCAAGACGCTGTGGTATGCGATTCGCGAACCGTTCGAGATTGCCGGCATTCGTTTGCGGATTGGCGCCAGCATCGGCATTTCCCTTTATCCCGAACATAGCCGTGATGGTAACGAGTTGCTGCGGCAGGCCGATGTAGCCATGTATTGGGCGAAAAACGAGTCTTCCGGCCATCGGATCTATGAGCCGGGGTTGGATATGCATACGCCGGATCGTCTCATGCTGATGAACGATCTGCGGCGCGCGATTGAAAACGACGAACTGGTGCTTCACTACCAGCCGAAGATCGATTTGGTGAAGCAGGACGGTATTTCGCTCGAGGCTTTGGTGCGTTGGCAGCATCCTGAGAGAGGATTGTTACCGCCGGGAAAGTTTGTACCGCTCGCGGAGATGACCGACCTTATTCGCGATCTCACGCTGCGCGTCATCGATGTGGCTTCTTCACAATGCCGACTTTGGCGGGATGCCGGTTATCGGGCGAATGTGGCCGTGAATATTTCAGTCCGAAACCTATTGGAT
>DATLHW010000235.1:0-7572 GCA_035539675.1 Burkholderiales bacterium
TCGAAGCAAGAAAATAGCGCGGCGATCATTCGATGGTCCGTCGACAAAGGTGCTCCACCACTCTAAATCGGAAAAGTTCGCTGCGATTTCCGGATCGTTCGCATAAATTTGTATTGCGCTGAGGTACCCATCCGGATGTGACGCGCTTAGCGGTTGACGCAGTACTTGGGAAAAATAGTCGCTTATCGCTTCAACGGACGGCGGCGTGTTCGTCGGCGCTTCAGAATTCCGCCGCGAGTCGCTCAGTATTTTTTCTATTATTTCCTCTTTGTTTGTCCCCTCCGTTATTTGGTGAATCTTTTGACTAAGCTCAAAACGCTTGTCGCGGTCGCCCTGCCTGTACTGATCAAGCACATCGATTAGCTTATCAACATCGAGGTTCGCCTCCGAAGTGATCGCGCGCGACACATTGGCGTCGAATTTATCAAGGGTCTCTCGAATGATCTGGTTTCGCTTTAGTCGTCCAAGTTTGTCGGGGTTCGCCAATATCGCATTTGCTGCGGTTACGGCGTTATCGGGCAACGTTTCATCGGGATACGCCGCAAAGTACTTGCTCGCTTCGTATGCCCATGCGATCGCCGCCTGATCGTCAATTCCCGTTTCTAACACGCCCTCCTTCATCACCCGAGAAAACTCGACGCCCGGAGCTTGTATCCCATTTTCTTTGATAAACACCATGAATTGATTCAACTGCGCAACGGACTTTGGCTGCGTGCGCAAAACTCGGTCTGCTTGTATAAACCGATCATGGATACTTTTTTGATCGACGATTAATGACGATGCAGACGAATCGCCGAGCAAATCGGCCGCGGCATCGTTTCCAATGAGTAGCTTTCTATCCAGCGCCCGGACTCCGAACGCCAGTGCGGCGGCGCCTTCAGCCTCACCAAAATTCTGGAAATCTTGAAGGAATTTATCAGCGTCGAAACAAGATTTTGCCGATGCAACAATTGCCGACTCTAATGCTGTTTCGGGGATGGGCCTGGTCTCAAAGTCGCGCCAGGGTTCGACTGCCAGGCGCTGTTCCACTTTATTGGTTGTAGGGGCCTCTTCCACAGCAACTGGTTTGGCAGGCTCTAGCTCTTCTCGCTTTTGCGTTGGTTGCTTTTCCTTCTGCGGCTTCCGTTCCACTTGCTTTGGCTGCTTGCGCATCCTGCCAAGGATGGGGGGATGGCTCGCTTCTGGCGGAGCGACAGCTTTTCGGTGCGGCATCGCTGGCGTGTCCGACGTCGTAGTCGCAGATTCACTCGATTCAGGTGCGCCAACGATTGAAGGTTTGGAAAGTGTTTGCACAAGCTCCGTCGGTTTTTGCATCGAGCCCTGGCGAGGCGTTGGCCTGAAACGTCGTTGCCTTAAATTGTCATTAATAGAACCGCTTGATTTTGCCGGCGTACTCGGGCTCGAAGTTCCTAGCGAAGGAAATGCGGATTCGTAATGTCTTTGCTGTGAATCTTCAGCACCAAACTCGCTCTGTTCTGAATCGAATGGTCGCTGTGGTGAATCAGTCGAGGCAATCCCGCTCGGTGTTTGCGGCATGCTGATGCTTGGATACTGGTCAGGACGTCCGACCTCGGAAAGTTGTAGCGGATTGACATCTTTAACCGGTGGAGTTGTTCGCGGAAGAGGCGTTGGCCTAAAAATTCGTTGCGGTGGTTGGGCAGCAACCAACGCGGTTGATCTATTTGGCGCGTCGACCGTGGGAGGTGGTAAAGAAGGAAAATCTCTATCGTAGGGGTCTAGAGTCACAAACCCTCTCGGGCTAGGTGGCATAGGCATGCTGATTTTCGGAGTCGTTACCAAGGGTGGTTCTGATTCGGAAATGTTTTGCGGGGGCTCTTCAACACCTAACTCGCTCTGTTCTGCTGGGCTATTCACGCTCGACGGCGCCGCTGGCGAAAATATTGGCTCGAAGGGTTCTTGTGGCGAATACGTTGCGTCAATCCTGCTCGGCATTGATGGCATGCGGACGCTCGGATTCCAACGCAAAAGAGATTCCTGCTCGGAGGGGGATAGTTGCAGGTTGCCAAACACAATCTCGTTTAGTCTTGGTCGTGCATCGATGCTCGAATCCGTTTCCAAAGGAAGTGACGGTTCGGACGGTAATGGAGATGAGGGTTCGGGCGGTGATAACTGCTGGCCGCCAAATACGATCTCATGGGGACTTGTTTGCATACTGACGCTCGGAGCTATTTCTTCTCCCATCGTCGCGCCGTAGTTCGACTGGGCGTTTTCTTTGTCCGCTACGGAAATATTCGGGGCGTTAATATACGGCTCGATGATGCTTGAGTAATGCGTGTTCGCTAGCGATGCGCGCTCTTCGTCCAGGTTTGATAAGTCGAGTGAAAGAGTCTGCGACGCAATATAATTTAACACGGGTTGCCGAAAGGCGACGTCGATGGGCAATTGATGAAAACTACGCCCTAGCGACAACACGATGTCTACCGTTGCGCCGGTTACCGGCTCCAGCGGATGTCTCAGTAAACGGTCGCCGATCTCTTGCAATGCAGCGCGGCAGTCGGGATCCTGCAGTCGTTGCGAATAGATCTCGGCCAATGCAGCCGCTTGCGAAAGGTTAATAGCATTGGCGCCAGCGAACCGCACATTGCCTAAAAAACTCGTGGCGCTTAAAGCAACTGCACGCTCAGCGTTTTTGTCGGTCGTCGATGAACTGATTAGCTTGCTAGCGATTTCCAAGCATCTTTGCGTTCTCATGCTTGGAGGCAATATCCATATCGGCGACCCATCGCTATGAAAGCTGTCGAAATGATCGACGTAATACTTTGCGAACGCGGATATATCGGCGTCATCTTGCAATTGATCTATTCTGGTCTTGACGATCAGCTGATGCATGACCCGCTTGGATGCGGAATCGTAGATGTGATCGGCAGGATATCGATCGAATTCGGCGGCGAGCTTGAGTAGAGGACGCAAACCGTTAACAGCGATCTTCGCTAATGCGTCTCCTGTGCACGCCTGAGCGATGAGATAACCTGCATGATTGAACTCTTCTTCGCCGATATTTAGTACATTCTGTGAAGTAATGATGCGGTGGGCGATCTTATAAACGCTATTGAAAACATTATTCCTATCGACGTTGTCCACTATCCCTAAGGAAACTCCAGATATCTTCGCAAGAGATGAAAGAGTAGTGACGTCTTGGCTGCTGTAGAACTCGGAGTGGATATCCAGGCCCGCCTTGATATTCATACAGGCCTCTCTGACAACATCGCGGAGAAAAAGCTGAGGCGCCCTATCAAAGCGCTCTAACAACGGCAGCAATTTCGCCCATGTTGCAAGTTTGGCGGACGGCTCAATCGCCGGGTCGTTGGCAACCACATTAATGTGATCTCGAATGGCGCTTCTCTTTAGGTCGTCTACCACTTGAAGCACATTTACTTCAAAATTGGGATGGTAGGTTCCAAGAAGCGGGTCCCAATAGTGGCCGCTTTGGGGGTCGCGGTAGTGTTCGAAGTTTTCGAAGTGAAGTACTGCATCCTTGAGATTAGAGTCGGCCACCGATTTTCTAATTTCGTCGCCGCTTAATAAAGTCGAGATGTAATCTTTTTTTAAAACTTCGTAAGCATTTTCCCTGGAGTTCATCAAATATGCAGGAGTCGTCGCCATTGACGTTGCGAGAGCGCCACGTTGCGCCTCGCTTTGTTCACCGCTATTCATTCTTTTTCTCCTTAGCAGAGTTATGTGATTGCGTCAGATTTCAGTACAAATTGAAAGACCCTTTTTCCAATTTTTCTGTTTCAAATATGAGCGCCGCCAAGATGTCCTTGATTGCGCCGGTTGCGCCCCTCAAATCGCCGTGCCGATTACAAAGGAAGCCTTCGAAGAGATGGCTCAGGCTTTCCGAATTCCCATGATGGCGGCTATCAATGGTTACTGCAAATTTCGTTGCCATGCCTTAACTTCGAATTTGTATACACTGGAAAAATTCAACCCGCCAAATCCGGTAGGACGATTCTTTCCCGCGATAACGAGGGTATAAATTACAGTTATCCATTCTGGAGTTTAGGGCGATCGGGCTGATGCAATCGCGGGCAAGGCGAGCACCTACAACGACAAAGGCGACATTCGTCCAAACGGTGGGCGCATCGAAAAAGGCGTTTTTATCAGGCAGGGAGCTCGGCGATCGCCGCATGTAGCGCGTCGTCCACGGTCTCCAGCCAAATAAACTGAAGTTGATTGCGCGCCTGTTCGGGAATTTCTTCGCGGTCCCCCTCATTGCGTTTCGGCAAAAGGACCGTATTAATTCCCGCGCGTAACGCCCCTAATACTTTCTCCTTGACGCCACCGACCGGCAGTACGAGGCCGCGCAAACTTATTTCGCCAGTCATCGCGCGATCGTTTCGTACCGGTTTGTTCATTGCCAGGGATGTAATGGCGATAAACATTGCGACGCCGGCGCTGGGCCCGTCCTTTGGCACGGCGCCTGCGGGGACATGCACGTGGATGTCGCTCTTGTCGAACAGGTCAAGGGGAATATTGAAGTCGGCGGCGCGGGCTTTCACGAGCGTTAACGCGGCCTGCGCGCTTTCCTTCATCACGTCTCCTAGTTGCCCGGTCAGAATGAGCTTTCCGTTTCCCGGCGTCCGGCTCGCCTCAATAAATAAAATGTCTCCGCCGACTGGCGTCCAAGCAAGGCCGGTCGCGATGCCCGGAACGCTGACGCGCATGGCGAGTTCGCTTTCGAACTTGCGTGGCCCAAGAATCTCCGACAAATCCGGTGTATCGATTTTGACGTGCGTCGCCGAACCTTCCGCGATGCGCATCGCGACTCGACGAAACACACTGCCGATGAGTCGCTCAAGATTGCGCACGCCTGCCTCGCGTGTGTAATCGCGAATGATGGTGTGCAGTGCGTCGTCGGTGATCTCGCTTTGCTCCGGCTTGACGCCGTTCGCCTCCAATTGTCGCTTTACCAAATAACGCCGCGCGATTTGCGCTTTTTCTTCTTCGGTATAACCGGGTAGTTGGATGACTTCCATGCGATCGCGCAATGGCCCGGGAATGGTGTCCAGCATATTCGCGGTAGCGATAAACATCACCTTGGACAAATCGAAGGGGACGCCTAGATAGTTGTCGCGGAACGTGCCGTTCTGTTCGGGATCGAGCACCTCCAGCAGGGCCGATGATGGATCGCCGTGAAGCCCGGCGCCGAGTTTGTCTATTTCATCCAGCATCACCAATGCATCGCGTGCGCCGGCTTTGCGTATCGCTTGGATAATGTTGCCCGACATTGCGCCAATGTAGGTGCGTCGATGTCCGCGAATTTCCGCTTCGTCGTGTACGCCGCCGAGGCTTATCCGGGCGAACTTCCGCCCAGTGGCTTTGGCGATGCTTTGGCCAAGGGAAGTCTTGCCTACGCCAGGTGGTCCGGCGAAGCACAGAATGGCGCCTTTACCTTGTGGATTAAGTTTGCGCACCGCGAGGAATTCCAGAATTCGCCGTTTGATTTTCTCCAGGCCGAAGTGGTCTTCGTCGAGGATTCGCGCCGCTTCCGGGATGTCGATTTCTCCTTCGGTGGTTTTTGACCAAGGCAGTTCGATCATCCATTCGAGATAAGTTCGCAGCATGGAGTATTCAGCCGAGGAATCGGGCATTCGCTCCAGGCGGCGCAGTTCCTTTCTGGCTTGTGCTTCGACATCCTGCGGCATGCCGGCCTTGGCGATCGCTTCGTCGAGCTCGGCGATTTCCATCGCGTTGATGTCGGTGTCGCCTAACTCCTTCTGGATCGTTTTTAGCTGCTCGCGCAAAAGAAAGTGGCGTTGTTGTTCGTCCATCCGGTCCTTGGTTTGCTGACCGATTTCCTGTGACACTTGCAGCACCTGAATACGACGATTCAAGAACGTGAGCACTTTTTCCAGGCGGCTTCGCAAATCGAAGGTTTCGAGTATGTCCTGCTTATCCGGCATCCTGATATCCATGACGCTCGCGATGAAATCGGCAAGCATGCCAGGCGCGTTCATACCTTGTATCGCTGTTCTGAATTCCTCAGGCGATTGCGGCATGAGTCGGGCGACTTCGTTGGCTCGTTGCTTCAGTTGCAGCATCAGCGCTTCGATCTCTGTGTCCCACGCGACGGCCTCGCGTATACGTTCGATGCGCGCGACAGGGAAGGGATAGCCTTCCAAGAACTTAAGAATCCGAAATCGCTGTTCCCCTTGGCAGACCATGTGATGAGCGCCATCCGCAACGGTTACATAGCGCAGGATATCGGCGGTTGTTCCGACGCGATAAAGATCATCAGGTCCCGGTTCGTCGCGCTCTGAATTGCTTTGCAAAATAATTCCCACTTGAATTTCGTGCCGCTGCGCTACTTGGCCGCCGGTAACCGAGTCTGCGAGGCCCATGGCGATCGGAGCCAATAACCCCGGGAAAAGCACGAGATTGCGAACTGGAATGAGAATAAGCGCGTCTTCGGGAATGACCGGGAATTGATTCGTTGGCCCATCGCCGGAATGAACGAGAGCTTGATTGTCGTGTGAGTCTCGATTTGCATTGCCGTGTTCAGAATTCATGGTCGTGGCTCGCATTTTTAAGAAGGATCAACGAAAGACATTCATCCGATACAAAATTCGCAAAACGAACGGGTTGTCCTATTGATAATGATCCTGCAACGGTCGGCGAGTTCAAAAAAGAGGAAGTCGCAATTCCGTATGGCTCCGATATTTTCCAGGGGGTTTCTACTCAGCGGAAGACCTTGACCGATTTGCCTGGGCGGGACTACCTTACTGACTGGTTAGTTACTAATTTCGGGGGAAATTATGTTGGCGCAAAAGCAAGAGCCTCGCTGGGAGCGTCGGAAGGACGCTCGACCCAAAGAGTTGATCGATTCCGCGTTGGATGTGTTCGTTGAAAAAGGTTATGCGGCGGCCAGATTGGATGAGGTGGCTAAGCGGGCGGGCGTTAGCAAGGGCACCGTCTATTTGTACTTCACCAATAAGGAGGAGTTGTTCAAGGCGGTTGTGCGCGACAGTATCGTGGCGAGCCTGATCGACGCCGAAGAGGTGGTTGGCCAGTATCAGGGTGCGACATCGGCACTTTTGCGCTCGTTGATAACGGGATGGTGGCAGAACGTCGGATCAACGCGTTTCGCCGCGATACCGAAAATCATTATTTCGGAGGCGGGCAATTTTCCCGAGATAGCGAATTTCTATCACGACGAGGTGATTAGTCGCGGCCAGCGGGTAACGATGCAAATACTTCAGCGAGGAATCGACGCAGGCGAATTTCGCCCTGTCGATATCAGGGTCGCTACGCAGTTGATCGTTGCGCCCTTTATCTTTCTCTGTATTTGGAAATATTCGTTTGCCCAATGCATGCCGGAAGATATAGATCCGGCGGATGTCATCGAGGCGCATATCGATATGACCCTGCGCGGACTTGCAAAGTAATTTATTCGACTTCTTTCGAGACCTACTGCGCAGCCCGATATCAAGCCTGCGATGCTCAACGTACTACTCGTGCGCCTGCGCTTGTGGTTACGGCCGCTACGCTTACCGTTCGTTTCACTCACGTTAATCTGCGCCGAAACTTCGTTTTCAGCCTGATCTCGGGCCG
>DATLHW010000236.1:0-5188 GCA_035539675.1 Burkholderiales bacterium
AGCTCGCCGAAATGCATACTCGCCTGCGTAATTTGGAAACTGGCGTAACAGAAGAGACAAACGCGGCGTGTTGTTACGCGAAGTCCGATAAATATTGGGTGAACGATCCGCAAGGCGTTGCGTGGGAAACGTTTCACACGCTGGATAGCATTCCGATGTTTGGTGAAGACTTAGGCGGGCAAACAAAAGACACGGCATGTTGCATTCCGGTAACCAAAGCCGCTCAAAAAGACGTCTCCTCTTGCTGTTCGCCGACATCCAAGGAAATGTCCACTAAAGGCGGCTGCTGTTAGCAACCAAATATATGATCGATAAAACCTACAACGTTCTCGTACTCTGCACCGGTAACTCCGCGCGCAGCATCATGGCCGAAGCGCTCATAAACGTCATGGGCGCCGGCCGCTTCCGCGCTTTTAGCGCCGGTAGTCATCCAACGGGCAAGGTCAATCCGTTCGCGGTCGAACAAGCGAAAATTTTAGGTTATCCAATTGAAAACCTACGTAGCAAAAGCTGGGACGAATTCGCCAGACCCGACGCGCCCCACATGGATTTCATCATCACTGTCTGCGACAACGCGGCAGGCGAAGTATGTCTAATCTGGCCCGGGCAACCCATTTCCGCGCATTGGGGTTTTGAGGATCCATCTGCAACGGAAGGTAGCGATGAAATTAAGCGCCGCGCCTTCGCTAAAACCGTCGAGCAAATCATGACGCGCGTCAGACTCCTCGTAAATTTGCCGTTGCAAACTCTGGATAACAGCGCGATCCAGCGCGAACTCCAAGCAATCGGCCGCACGCCGGTCTGACGCGCGCCGACGTCGCTTTATACCGCGATTGCTGGCGTGCCTCACCGATAATTGATCTATAGGTTTAGCGCAGTTAGGATGAGTTGAGGCGATAGCCAATACCCATCGAGCAATGAACGATGAGTATCGCTATCGTTAACCTCATCCTACGAGCTACGAGCCCTACAGTTTTGAGAGAAGCGCAATCGCCCTTTCCGCAAGTTCTATATCGTTATCCTCATCAACGAAGCCTTCATCAACCTCTTCGACAAATCCCTCAACAAAGTAGAAAAAAGTTTCCGCCTCGCGCTTCGTTTCAATCGGAAGTGAGTCGATCAATGATCGCCAATCGTGGGCCAGCAATTTCCGAGCGGCGTCTATTGTAAATTCACCGCTAGAAACTGACTCGTTCAACAATGATTTCAGGTTCATGGATTAATTCCATATTGATTATGTCGGAAATGAGTCTGCTAGTCGGCATTAATACTTGGATACTCCACCCATTCATTTGGAAATCGCAGCTGACTTCCTTCTTTTCCTATATGGTCTTGATGCTGATGTACTACTTTTCCACCTGTCGTAACTCGATGCGTTTTTGAAATAGCATCGCCAGATTCATCGCGTTCGATTATGTGCTCTGAAGTTCCCCCATCTCCACCTTTTGTGGGGCGCTCTTTAGTTTCCTTTTTCGTTTTTTCAGTCTCAGGTGGACAATTCTCGCAGGTTGTCGGCGTTGTCCAGGCTGTAGGCGAAGCTTTCGCCCGAACCCCGGCTGAGCCCATAGGCGTAGGCGTTGCCCGGCGCTTTATCGACGCCGTAGGCCTTGGGTTGGCCTTTGCCGTTGCTATGCCCGGCTGCGGTTTGCGCGGACAGCAGTCGCTCGGCGGCGTCGTAAGCATAGCTTCAGGTCTGCGTCGGCCACGGCGTCGCGCCGTTCGCCGATTCGGCGATGCGCTGGACGATGTTCTCCGGCGAGGCGACATAGTCGTAATCGCGCGCTGTTCCGCTATTGTCGATTTTCTTTAAGCGGCGGTCGTTGCTGTTGCCGTCGTACGTCCATATCGCGCCGACGCCGACAGTCAGCAGACGGCTGGAAGCACAACGCCCACCGCGAAGGGTGGGCGTTGTGCTTTCTTGACTCGATGCTTGAAGATGAACGGCGCCATCGATACGGCCGATTGCATCCTACTGGGCTTTACTCCTGCTCTTGTTTAATGTCGCTTGATACAACCAAGTCGATAGCTAAAAGGGCTCGGTAATTCGAAGCTGAAGAACCAAGCTCCCGATAGTGAATATCACCTGGCTTTGGTGGATAGTAAAGTTGGAATTTATACCCATCAGCATTTAGTTCTTCAATTATCTTTCTGAATTCAGGCTCTATAACCTTATGCAAATGTTGAAGAACAAGATCGTGAAGCCGCTGCTTTTCCTTATCCATTCCATCCTCACTATTTATGGTTAGCGCAGTAGGATTGGTTGAGGCAATAGGCGATACCCATCGAGTTATATAGCAGTGATAATGGGTATCGCTATCGCTCACCCCATCCTACGCGGACTACACTTGCGCGTGTTCCTCGCTGCAAGCAACGCTAGCGATATGGAACGACAAACGCCAATAAAAAACGAGTTGGAGTGACGCAAACAAAATGGTCTCACTCCAACGAGATACTTCGTCCGTCAAATTGATTGCTACACTCCCATATGCCCAAAGCACTATGGGAAAGAAACCGATCAGAAGGAAACGGATAGTTAATATCCAATACAGGGCAAAAAAACGCTTTTGGAATTCGCGCCCTTTTGGACCACCATTGCGCAAAAATGCAAAAACTGTCCCTATAAACGTGCCCCCTATGGAGAACCAACGAAAAAATACGTCAGAGAGAGTATCAGTTGGATCTGGAGCCAACAGCATGCCGTTAACAAATTGAATTAAGAGCACTAGCAGCAGATATATAAACTCCTGCACAACAGAAATCTCCTGCCCAATTAACTGACGCTTCAGTCTTTCAATGGACCAAAAACACAAAGACGTGTTTCCCATTATTCTTGCTCCCTACAAATCAAGTTGCTGGAATCAGAACCGGCTTCACTCTTATTATCTTTCTTTGGTTTTTCTTCGTTCTTTCTGTGTTCGGGTTTCAGACTCTTCTGAGCATCCTTGGTAATCGCCTCCTTTAGCTCCTTTAAGAGCTCTTTAAGTAAGAGCACAGGGCTTTCTCCTGTTGGATCAGTATAGCTAAGTGGATTTCCTCCAACATATGCGTACAAGTTGAGACCACCCTCTCCCCCAATCGGATCCCGCGACAGCCACCGTCCCGTCCGCGGATCATAAGCGCGATAGTGGGTCAGATAAAGCCCGCTGCCCTGATGGTAGAACATCCCGGCGTAACGAACGTCGGTGGCGACCACGCCGGAACTCCGCGTCGGATTGCCGTACGGCGCGTAGTCGAACGAGGCGACATCGCCGCCCGTCGCCGCATCCAGCGCATCGCGCACCGAGCCGAGATGATCGACGCCGTAATACAGCTTCTTGCCCGTCGTCGCGAGGACTTCGCCTGCCGGGTAATACCGCTTCGCGACCGCGTCGGTCGCGCTTCTCGATTGGCAGATCGCCTGCCCGCACCACAGGTAGCGGGTTTCGGTTGGCGCCGCGCCGTCGGCTTCGACGATCGCCGTGCGCCGGCTCAATCCGTCATAGCGCATCGTCGTGCTTTTCGACGGTTGCGCTTGATAGCCGATGGCGACCAGCCGGTTTTCCGCGTCCCATTGGTAGGTCCGCGCGCCATCGTCGATCAGGTTGCCGTTGGCGTCGTGGCGGTGGACCCGGCCGGCGAAGCTGGTCAGTTGGTTCAGGTTGTTGTAAGCGGCGGTCTGCGCGCCGTCCGGCCCGGCGATCCGGGTCAGGTTGTCGGCGTTGTCCAGGCTGTAGGCGAAGCTTTCGCCCGAACCCCGGCTGAGCCCATAGGCGTAGGCGTTGCCCGGCGCTTTATCGACGCCGTAGGCCTTGGGCTGGCCTTTGCCGTGGCTATGCCCTGCCGCGGTTTGCGCGGACAGCAACCGCTCGGCGACGTCGTAAGCATAGCTCCAGGTCTGCGTCGGCCACGGCGTCGCGCCGTTGGCCGATTCGGCGATGCGCTGGACGAGGTTCTCCGGCGAGGCGACATAGTCGTAATCGCGCGCCGTTCCGCTGTTGTCGATTTTCCTTAAGCGGCGGTCGTTGCCGTTGCCGTCGTACGTCCATATCGTGCCGACGCCGACAGTCAGCAGACGGCTGGAAGCGCAACGCCCACCGCGAAGGGTGGGCGTTGCGCTTTCTTGATTCGATGCTTGAATATGAACGGCGCCATCGATACGGCTGATTGCACCCTACCGGTGCTGCACAGAATACTTTTACAGTCTCTATCGCTCAACCCATCTACGGCCCTTTTTCATCTTGAGTACGTTTATTCTCATCTTCTATAACTTTGCATATGTGCCCGACAATGTATGCACGCGACGTTTGCTCAACGAGGTCGCTATTGTCCACAAGATCCTGAATGGCCTTTTCTACCAAGTTCCAGAGCAAAGTCCCCTGATACTGTTTATAAGGATGGCCTTGTCTCATCATCGCATCTTGTTTTTGCTCTTAAACACCGTTAGGTTTTGTCTATACGATGAATGTAAACACCTAGCTCTGCCAAGGAAGAAAAATGCCCCCCTCCCGCCCCGAATGGTGAAATCGAAAAACCCTCATTTTCGGGCTCTTCAGACACAGCAAGTAAAAGCTCGGCTAACATTTTTAATGCGTCTGCTTGCCCCTCGATCAGAACCATTGAGGGCCTTTCACCTTCCTCATCTGGTTCCAATAGTCTCACTGTCAAACCTACTTTTTTCGTGGCATAACGCTTGCAAATTTCATCTGTTCTCAATTCGACTCTCCAAATAAAATAAATCAAAATTTACGCTTTGAGCGACCGTCAAGCCATACATCGCGGTCGCGTACACCCTTCTCATAGTTTTTCTTATTCTTGTAGACCTCATAGTGATCCTTGTGAAGCTGGTCCTTCTCAAAGATCTCTCCGGTTTCCTTGTTCTTTTTCCCTTTCTTACCTTTTACTGGTTCAAACTGCTCAGGATGAGTATCAGGAGTTGGGCATGCCTCAGCGTCGTCATCGGCAGCATCGCCTTCTGATGATTCATTATCAGCCGCCTCTTCGGATACGGAGCAACTAAAAATCAAAACACATGTTGCGATTCCCCCCCTAACAGGACCCAGCGACTCCCGAAGCGCTGCGCCAATCGCAGCTGCGCCCGCACGTCCGAGAACTATCCGAACGCCCACGCCAACCGCCAAGTTAGCAGCCAATCCGTCCGGATCATTAAACGAAACGGGATTTCCTCCAACATAACCATACAAGTTAACCC
>DATLHW010000237.1:0-3022 GCA_035539675.1 Burkholderiales bacterium
AGCGAGACATCGCCCCTCAGCGCATCCTGAATAACGGGAATAGAGAACAATTTCTGCCGGCTTTGTTCGGTGCTTTGTTGCAAGGTGTCGAAAAAATTCATGTCATTCCCCTGCGCTTTCAAAGAAAGGCTCGATTTGCTGCTGATAGCGTCGCCAAATAGCGTCTCGCCGCGGCCGCCCATTAGCAGTGGCGAGTCCATTCGTGGACGAAAACGGCTCCACTGCTATCCAGCGACGGATGCGGGCGTAGTCCGGCAATGTTTGATTCGCCTTGTCGACCGCCGCCTGAATCACATCGGCGTCAAATTGCGGAGAGAGCGGCACAATCAACGAGAGGAGATAAGGTTGCGCGTCGCCGAACACAACGCTCTGCGCGATAACGCCGGTTCCCATCAGAACCGACTCCGGCCATTCAGGCGATACGTTCCGGCCAAAGCCAGTAATGAGAACGTTTTTCTTGCGACCATCGATATAGAGGAATCCGTCATCATCCAAACGCCCAATATCGCCGGTAGCCAGCCATTCTGTAGGAGACATCCGCTCACCCAGATATCTGGCGATCCCCTGCCCGCCCACTTCGATCTCCCCGTCGGCCGCAATGCGCACCTTGCGGTTCGGTAACGGCTTGCCCGCACTCCCCAGTCGATCGGCGCCGGGAACATTCAGGGAAACCACAGAACCGCATTCGGACAAACCATAACCTTCAAAAACGGGAAATCCTTTTTCCCGCGCGGCGCGGATCAACGCGATTGGCGTTTTGGCGCCGCCAACCGCGACAAACTTTAATGCTCGAATACGCTCATCATTGGGTTTTGTGACCGCGACCAGCGCCTGCAACATCTGAGGCAACAAAATGATGCTTTCCGCCTGATAGCGCTCAATCGCCCGCAAACACACATGAGGATCGAATTGACTGGCGCCGGCGAGACCGGTTTCGCCAAGCGGCGGACATATACTCTCCGCGCCGGACAACAAGGCGGTGTAAACGCCCGCGATGTTCTCCAAAAGCACCGCGAACGGAAGCAAAGTGAGATGCCGCTTGATCTCCAAACTTGCGATGCTGGCGCGTAGCGCATGCGCCACGTTCCATTGTTGATTCGATGTGAGACAAACGCCTTTCGGCTCCGAGGTGGAGCCGGAAGTAAACGTCAGCTTTTGAACGCCCTTGAGGTCAATCTGTTCGCTTTGCCGCGCCGACTCATAGAGCTCAAGATGGCCATCGCAAAAGAATTTTCCGTTGAAGCCAAGTCCATGCGCCTGCGCCTCCTGCATACAAAAAACAGCCTGCGCGCCACTCGCATCAACCACGCCTTTCTGCTGCGCCGGCGAAAAGAATAGCGGCAATGGAACGAGCGCAATCCCCAATTCCTGCGTCGCCATGTCAACGGCGATCCACTCGGGCGAATTGTCGGCAAGAATAGCCACTGGAGCCGCTGGCTCCTGCCGGGATCGAAGCGCCTCGCAAAGGTGGCGAATCCGCCGCTGCAAGGCGGACCGAGTCCACGATATGCCGGCGCCGGACATCAACGGAAAGTCATCCGAGATATTATTCAGCCAGCTGTGCATGGCCAGATCTGATGTCGCCAAACATCACTTGTGGTTTTGTGTCGTAATAGGCGCCCCAGCTTTTTCCCGCATCGGGCAATCGTCGAGGATCGGCATTCGCCAACACAATCGGATTAAGACTCAGCCTGGCGAATGAATTAAGGAGGCTTCGAGTCGCGGTAAATGCAACCCAGGACAGTCCTTGTCCATGCAGATACCTCGTCATGCATATAATTAATTCGCGCGCGGCGCCAGCGTGAATAGCGGCGAGGTTGCCGACTTCAACGATTTGATGACGACTGACATTCGTATTGGTGCGAGAAGCGATCTCGCTTTCAAGCGGCGCATCCAAGTATTGCTCAAGGAAGACGGCGCCCTCGCCCGCAAGAGAAAAACCCAGTGCGGCCAGCCATTGTCCATCCTTGCCTCGACATCCGACCAGCGTGTCGGAAAAATGACGCACCTCCGCGCCATACAGCTTGAAAAAAACGTCGGCGATGAAACATTGCAAGCTGGCGCGTCCATGATGCCGCGGCCCCATCCACTCCAACCGATACCCGGCATTTCTTACGGCGTACGCGCAAGGAGCCTTGGTATCGTCGTCATGATTGCGTGACGCCAGCGACATAGCCATCAAGCCACTCCAATTTATTGCATTGGAAGAAGGCTAACGGCTGAAGATTAAGGAAAGATTAAGTGACTAATTCGACGATTGGTGAGAGAACTGCTCCCAGTCTGTGCGGTAACAAACCGTAGTAAGCGTCTATAATGAACCTGCGAGGTTAATTGAGCATCTGGGTTTAGAGAATCTCTGGCTCTAAAAAAGTTAGCGCGCAACCCAATATCATGGCTCTGGAGCCATGTATCCCGGGAAGATACGTTTGCATCTGCAAACCGCTCCACAGGGCATGCGCCGACGAACCGAACTGCTAATTGTTCGCTCTTTACGTCAATAACATAATTTCAGCGCACGCCAATTTATTGTAGCCAAGAAGCATTGCCAGCTTGATTTGATGCGCCAGACGACTACAGCGGCGGCTTACAGCATTTCCACATGACCATCACTTAGATCACCGCAACACATATTTTTGTGGCATTCCGCGGCGCCTTGTCATAAGAGCTATTTTTACAGAAAAGCAGGTAGATCCTGATGGACATCCCACATCACCCAACTCAAAACCATCTCCTTGCCGCATTGCCCAAGACGGAACGCGAGCGTCTATTTTCCAACCTGGAGCTCGTCCCTATGGTGCTGGGTGACGCTCTGTACGAATCAGGCAGCCAGCTACGTCATGTTTATTTTCCCACCACCTCCATTGTGTCGCTCCTTTATGTCATGGAGGATGGCGCTTCGGCGGAAATAGCAGTGGTTGGCAACGAGGGAATTATCGGGATAGCGCTTTTCATGGGGGGCGAAACGACGCCTAGTCGAGCCGTCGTACAGAGCGCGGGCTACGCTTATCGGCTGAAGGGACAG
>DATLHW010000238.1:0-3866 GCA_035539675.1 Burkholderiales bacterium
GGCGAAGAGCTTGTGTTTCCGCCGAGCGGGCTGCGGGCATAACCCGCCGGCTGAAGCACCGGCGGTGTCCCTGCGGGCATCGTTGCAGGGCCGGATGAATTCTGAAATCGCGGTGCGGGCGTCGGAAGGCTGATGACGGGATTGATGGTTGGCGGCACGCCAGGAGGGTCGGACATCGCAACGGCTACCGCAGAAGGCGCAGTATTCGTGCGCCCTCCTTCCAATCGCTTCAGACGATCCAGCATGTCGCGGTTTTGGTTTTCCAGCGTCTTGTTCTTTTCTGTAAGACCGCGTATCTCGGCGCCGGCTGTGGCGGTCCAGGCGTCCTTCGGATCAACCTGGGAGCCGGGCGTCATGATCTGCACTGTTTTTGGCTTCGGCGCCGAGATAGCGACCGGTTTTCCATTAGAGGTAACGGCAACCCCAATCGCCACTGCGCCTATCACGATGAGAGCTACGCCGCCCATCAGCAGGTATTGGCGGCGCTTTATCAACTGTGCAGGCATGGGAGACTTAATCGCCACGACGGCCTCGCTCCCTGACGATAAATACGTTGGTCGATGCGCCAGCGGGCAGATTCTGGTTCTCCACCGTTACACTTACTACGCCGTCCTTGAAGAATTCCGGCTCTTCCAAAACCATCGTTGCATTGGAGACATTGCCGAGCAGGTACTTCTCGCCAATGAGTGATCGACCAGTGAACGTTTGCTGCAGGGTAAAGCGCGCTTCCTGCCATAAGCGCACCTCGCGACCCACCTCGCTTACATCAACACCGTCCGGCACAAGTCCGGACGCCATGGCGTTTACCAAGCGCTTGATGATGGCCTTACGTGTGCCTGCCTGCTCCAAGGAACCTGAGGCCCGTCTTTCACTGCGATCACGAATTATTATTGTGTCGGCTGGAATATCGATCGGTTGCAACAGGAGCGTGTAGGTCGCTTTTTCCGTTGAGATGAAAAGATTCACCGGCTTGGTCTTGTCGTGCGCTGGACGTACAAATATTTGCCCGCGCGTCTCGTCCTTCTCGATGACGATCTCACCGTCTGGGTTCTTTTCCGCCTGGATGTTTCCCGTAACGTTGACGATTCGCGCGCCCTCGACCGTAATGCGAGTCGCCTCTTTTTGAGAGATGCGCGCAACCGTCGACATTCCATCGACGAGTTCAACGGTCTGAGTCGCGAGGCTGACGCTGTTAAGCGCCAGGCCGAGCGTCAGCAACGCCAGACGATTTAAGGTTGAATGGATCATTGCTAGGGGTCTCTTTGAAGCCGGATAGATATAGCTTGCCGCCGGAATAGCGAAACTCGATCAGATAAACCTTGCTTGCTTCGGTGACGCGCTTGTCGCCGATATAAGTGGCAAGCACGCCGTTTATGACTACGCGCATGCCGGGTTCATCAATGGTGAAGGTGACTGGCTGAAACAGCGTCACGGCGTTGTCTCGCTTAAGCCGTTCGCTGGTGGAGGCCATCGCTGTTTTCAATTCCGCGTAGGCCTCTGGCGAGGCATATTGGAGCAACGTCTTAGCCTGAAAATCGACGCTACGCGGTGAAACATTGAGCATGAGATGGGCGAGGAATAGCGCCATCTGGTCCAGATAATCGCCACTCACCTTTTCGCTATCGAGCCAGAATGATTTTGAAACCGTGGGCGGGACGAGAATGACTCGTTCGCGCCCGACGAGCGAGAAAGCCGTTACGGAAAGGATGATTGATAGCGATAGCAATCCAATGATTAACAGGTTTTGCACGCCAATCGTTTGATTTGCGCGGTCGAGATCGCGCTTCTGTTTTGGGAAAATCATCCGATCAACTCGCGGAAATGTGACGGGGGCGTTCGCTTCAGTTTTACGATCACCTCGCCACCATGCCAGTAGAGAGCGTGCAACGCATAAGCTTTATGCTTGCCAGCCTTGACTCGACCGAATGCCCAACCCATGAGTAAACCGAAGAGAAGACCGGCGAAGAAGCTGCCTGCCAAAATGCCAAGTGCGACCGGCGCAAAGGCAATCACGAAGACGTCAGCATCCCACCATAAAAATTTCATCGGATCATTCAACCGTCGCGGGATTGCGTAGTCGGCTTCACTCATTGGTCTTCTCTTTCGATCCAGTCATATGACAGCGGTGAGCATCGCGTTAAGAACGTTCGGCATAACCAAAACCAAAACACCAAAGAAGAGGCCGATTAGCCCCAGCACCGGCCGTTGCGAGAGCGCGGCGGCGCCCACGCCGAGAATCATGCCGGTGAAGGCAATGGTCCGACCGAGATAGCCACTGACCCAGTCGGACAGCAGCGTGAAGATGGGCAGAAATTCGGTGCCAGTAACGCCCGCCGTCGCGGCGGTCGCGAGCAGTGTCAGAATCGCGGCGACTGCCGCGTAAGTCAGAGTCTTTTGTTTCCTCACCATGGTGGTCTCCCGAGTAATTGAATTCATCCATTGGTGTCGGTGTGTCAGGGTGTCAGAAAGGGAGAATCCATAAGATCGGATTTCGGCTGATCGTCGGCCGGTAGGGCTCGAATCCGTTCCAGCACAAGCATTTGTTTCGCGGCCAGCCGCGCTGCTGGCAAATGCGATTCGGTTTGTAGACCAAGCTCCACGAAAGCTGTCGCCAGCCGCGCCAGCGCGTTTTCATCGCGATCGTCACCTTCTCGCCAAAAGCGTTTTAGGCGATCGAAGGTTCTCTCTTGGATAAGGATGGCGCGGTACCCTGGCGTCGCCTGACTCATGTATTGCCTCCCAGGACAAGTAACTCAGCACGGCGATTTCGGCTGCGACCGTCCTCAGTCGTGTTATCTGCCAGGTAGCAGCACTTCCCTTTTGCGCTGACCGTGATGTTGATGTCATCGCGCAATCCTTTCTCGCGGAGAAAGTTGCGTATCGCGAATCCGCGACGCAATGCCAGTTCATCATTTATCGCTTGATTTCCACGATCGTCCGTGCGGCCACGGATGACTACACGACGGAGAGTCGTTTCGTGGTTGAGGAAGGCCACAGTCTGTGAAATCGCTCTTCGAGCAGCAGCGTCAAGCACGTAACTCGCAGACGGAAAATGAATATGAGTGCTTTCCATTGATTTGATGGCTTGGGTAGAAGCCTGAGGTGTTGATTGCGTTCCCGGCTGTTGCGTCTGGGGCATTGCAATAGCTACGGCGACCGTCTTCAAAGTACGGGCCGGACAATCTTCATTGCAAAGCCTAAACTGATTAGCGATTGAGTCTGCTCGTGTGTGCATCCACTTGGCGGGCGCACCGCCAAATATCCCTACCTCGGTAGCGGCCGATGGCATGTGCTCATTGCTTGCGCAACCACTAAACAAGATGGCGTAAATAAGCGTTGCAAGCTTGCTCACTTCGCAACTCCTGCGGACCCCGGCAACCGTGTGTAAACCCGCCATGCATACTTGGCGCGAGTCGTTTTGCACGCGTCGCCTTTAAGACGAGTGCATGCGGCGTTGTACGCGCCGACGCAATTCCACGTTACTCCCTCTTTGGCGAAGCACTGGCCCAGTATCCAGGCGCCCACATGCAGATTGACGCAAGAATCGAATAAGCGCTCACGCGTGATGCCGTACCGCGCAAGCTTCGGCAGCCAAGCGCTGTTGATCTGCATCAAACCGATATCGGTAGTGCCGGTACGCGCTTGATGCGAGATATTTTCCGCACGAGGATTCAGGTTCGATTCGGCTCGTGCAATCGCATAAAGAAGTGCGGGGGCGACACCGTGGCGCGTCCCCGCGTCTTCCCAGCAGTCGGCAAACGCGACACAGGGAAGCAGGGCGAAAATAGGCGCGAGCGCCCACCGCCGGGAAGAAAAATGCCCGCAGGGGCGAAAGCCTGCGGGCAGGCTGCGAAAGGACATGTAGC
>DATLHW010000239.1:0-12472 GCA_035539675.1 Burkholderiales bacterium
AACTCGACGAATTCATCCCACGGCGCCCTCGACGCTTCCGACATCAGTCGTCGCACCAACTCCTGGAAATAATCCACGCCTTCGGATAAGTCGCTAATGACCTTTTCGGCGTAGTCGTAGGCGTCGACCAAATCGTAAGCATCGATGTTTCGTAACGCCGCCTCCAAAGCGTTTCTGCAACTACGCACATTGCGTTGACGGCTGCGCGCCCGCAATCGTTCAAGAGACCACAACGATTCCGCGAAGAGCTTCCCCGCGCGTGTAAATCGATAGGCTGTCACCAACCCCGCTCGATCGCCGAAGGTGTCCAGCCAGCCATCTTTGAGAAGGCTTCGAATAAGCGCGCTGGCGAGTTGTTGATGATCCGCGCTGGAAATGGAAGACAGTTCGTCGTCTTCAATGACAGCATCTGCTGCGATCTCATTGGCCATGCCTTGAATAACCGGCGTCAACAGGTCCCGCAGCGAATCGCGCGTGAGATTTTGTGAGTAATCGGCGCATGGGCCATGAAGACGTTCGTAGAGCGAACGCAGACAGGCAGCGACTAATTCACGACGCTTGCTGTTTAGAGGACGGAAAAAATTTTGGCGTTCGGGTTCGAAGAACACTATTTAGGTAGGGTTGTTGAGAAAGAGTGGTTCGGCGGCAATCCGCGACGCTTGTATTGGAGCCCGTTTATTTTTTGCACTAGAGAGGTTATGCGTAATGGCGGACGGCATGCATTGTAACGCTCATAGACAATTGCCTAAAGGAGTCCGTTGCGGTTCGATTAATGAAACGGCGAGAACAGGTCAACTTACGACTTTCATACCTATTGGCGCGAATGATTCTTTTAATTTTGCAATCATTTATCGCAAGCCGCTGGCACGTTTGCCACTAGATGCTAGGTGCGAAATAACAAATTATATTTGTTATTAATAATCAATTAATTAAATGCACATTAAAGATTGGTGCTGACGGCACGAAGTTTGCGTAACTTCCCATATCGACGATAGATGGTTGTAAGGGTGGCGCAATGAACAAAAGAAAAATCCTGGTGTTTGCAATAGATCCGATTGCTGGCGAAGAATCTACTCGCGGTTTGGATTTTTCCACGGCGCAGAAAAGTAAACTTGAAGCGCTCGCCCTTCAGCAGAAGTACCACGACAAACCGCTATACGACAATCCTGATGAATCGAGCGAAGTGGCCGTAGTGCACATAAAGCCCGTCATAGGCCCGGACGATAAACCGGAGGATTTTCTAAAGTTAAGCAAAGGTGAGTGGGATGACATAAAGGGTTTCGTTGGGAATAGCAATGACGTAGGCGTCTATGTTCTTTCTCATTTCGGACACCTTCCCTTGTATTACTTCGGCGCTTTTGCACGAAATGCTTTCAATGCGGTGGACCTTGCCAATTTTGTGAATGAGCTACCGAAGCATGGCGTTAATTGGTCAAAGCTCAACACAACCAGTTGTGATTTCGCAATGCCAAGCCCGACGGATAGCGACGTAAGCGCGTTGCGTCAGACTCTGTCAACCGAGCATGTTTCGGAAGTCAAAGGCCAAAAACTTCATCTCGCTAGCTATCGCCATCCGGTATATGTGAACGCGCCAGAAAGTCAGGATCCCGGCAGAGAGCCTCTTCACCAATCCGACAGATTTCCAACAGTTAACGATCTGGATCTGACCGATCCGAATATTGGTAAGAAGCAATATCAACCGCGTCGGAATGCGCAGGACCCTAAGGTGTTTAAGGAAGAGGTCGCAGAATTGGGCTATGAGTCCAAGGTGTACGACGAATTCACCATGGAAAATCCAGTCTGGGCCAGAGTCGATAGAGTGCATTACGCCGACAAGCAATTAGTTCTCGAGGAACGTCCGCCCAACAAGGAAGAGTTGATCGCTATTCGAAATAGAAGGCTGGTCGAACTAATCAGACAACGGGGCGAAATAATTGAGGAAGCACAACTAGACGTCGTCAATAAGCTAAAGGAAACCTTTGAAGGCGAAGTGGTGGATATCGAAGGAGGAAAGATTTATCTGCTTCAAACTGACCCTTCTGTATCCGAAGGCGCTCGTGTTATTGAGATGAAACTGGATGTCCAAAAATATCCGGAATTCGAGCGAGCTGTTATTGGGCAGCAGTTCCGCGTTGAAATGCAGCATAAGGCCAGACCAAAGATAGAAGCAATTAGCGATATTACGAGACGACAGTGGGGAATCCCGGTAGAGACTATTCGTGATAGCAGCATCAGAGAGCTGATTGATGGGGTGGCAGACAGTCTAAGAGGTAGTTTCGGATCTTTGCGCGTTGTCCACACGCCTGGCGCAACGACGCGCGATCGCGAATGCACGGTCTACGCATCGATTTCACGTGGCCACGCGGAAGAACCAAGCAGCGTGCGAATGAACGCAATTGATTCGCTTCCGCTAGAAATTCGGGAAAGACATTCCGATGAAAACCTGATGGAACTGGCTGCACTGGCAAGCTTGCGCCAACAGATACTGGCGCCGCGCATAAGGCCGCCTGCCCGTAGGACTTCTTTACGCACGATTGACTGGGACTCCGAGGATGATCGGCGACCACTCACCAGGCCATCGAAAAAGAAACCGGGTGGACATTTACGGCATATAACCGATCGTGATGGAGAAGAATCCATCGAACGTGAGGTCTATCGGCCGTCTCGACGCGCTTTTCCACTTCTATCGTCCGACGTTCCGCCTCGACGACCAACTACGGCGCCTCCTCCTGAATTAATTGCTCGAGCCATTGCTAGCGAACAACAGTGGAACGCAAATTCGTTGCTACCGGCAACGCCCGGCGCTCCAAAGCACGAAGGCATTCGCGATAAATTCAAAAGCGCGCCGGGTTTTCTGGATCGCACCTTTGACTCCGCTCGTTTGAGTGTCGCCAAGCTATTAGAAATTAGTCCTGCGACATTGAACATTAAGAAGGCGCGAGGAAATTTGACGGGAAGACTCGTCGGAGAGATGGGAGATCACGCCTACATCCAGCCTGTAAACATTAATTATAAGCCTGGCTATCGCTCAAATCAGAAGGACGAAATGCTGGTTCCGGATCTCGTTTATCGAGTCAATGTCGGGCGGCGAGAGGATTCGGCAACCTTAGCTGGATGCTCACCAAACGAATGGGTTGAATATGACCATGAAAGCAAGCGCGTCACACCATTGAATGCAAAAACCGTCGAGCGAGACGAATCATTGGCTAACATGCGTCGTCGATCAAAGGCGCCGTATCTCGAACTCTTCAGCAGGGGATATCTAAAGAAAAGAAATAAATGGTTCGGCAAAAGAGTTGGCGGTAACGTTGGTCCGACGGTAATGCGGGAGGCGTCACCTTCGCTCGAAAATCAAGAATTCCAAAGGCGTCCTTCGGGAAATCGAACGAGTGACTCTGGCTTACCCCAAGAAGTATCGCAAAAATTCTTGAAGGAGTTCCGTCGAAGTCACACTGCGTTGGGAATGCCCCACACACGTCCGCAGGCAAGATCCTTGTTTGAGGATTTCCTACGTCAACAATCGGCTACACCCATAAGCGAGGCGCAGTTCTTTAACAACTTACTGGAGGAAGTCAGAAAAGCTAAATTGGGGGAAACGAACATTGCCTCATCGTCTGGCCTACGGCGTTCTCCCACAAGAAGCATATCGGGAAGCGAAAGTGATGAGCCCGATACATCCCCTCCAGAGGCTCCTAAAACGAGCCGGCGCAAAACACATTTTTGACGTCGTCCTTTAAAACAATGGCGCAGATAGGAATTGTCCGATTAAGTGCTTATAGGTTAGGTGAAAATCGCGGCCATGAGTGGGATGGCGATTAGCATTCGCTCCCTTCATTGTCGCGCGCATGCGTCACAGCCGCCATTTGCTATTCCAACGGAGCCATCTCCTAGGTACTCTATGCGCTTCTCGCGTCGCGACCAGTACTTGAGAGGTAAATCTTGCAGCACCAATCCGCCAACCTTGACGTTGGCAAGGAACTGCCTTCGTCACTCGTTTTAGAGCTCCTATCCGATCCAACAACCGGCTACGCGGCGATACAGAATAACCTCCCGCTTGTTCGTCAACTCAGCATTACGAATCGAGGCGAACTGCCGCTCGTCGGCGTCGAACTGGACATCTTCTGTTCACCGCCATTCGCGCAGGGAACGAAACTAAGATTTGAACGGCTGGCGCCAGGCGAGCAACGCAAAGTCGCTCCGCTCGATCTGCAGCCGGATCACGGCTATTTAGCGAGTTTGGACGAGGCGGAACAGGCATCCATCACCGTTCGCGCCAGCGTCGCCGACGCCGTTGTCGCTGAGGTAAAACGCAACATCGAAGTCCTCGCCTACGATCAATGGGCTGGCGCACGGGGGCTTCCGGAGCTTCTCGCTGCCTTCTGCATGCCAAATTCTCCCGTCGTTGACCGAATACTAGGGAAGGCGTCCGCCCTTCTGCGATCAGTCGACTCCGCGTTGACGCTAAGCGGTTATCAGGTGAAAAACCGCGAATCCGTCTGGAAACAGATATCGGCTATCTACAGCACGCTGGCGGCGGAGAACCTGCATTACGCCAACCCACCCGCTTCGTTCGGCGCCGATGGCCAGAAAATTCGTACACCGGAGCGAATACTCGAAGGACGAATCGCTACATGCCTTGATATCGCCATGCTGTTCGCATCATGCTTGGAGCAAGCCGGCCTGCATGCAGTCGTTTTGCTTCAGGAGGAGCACGCATGGGTCGGTTGCTGGTTGGTTGAAACCTGTTTCTCCACTTCGGTTATCGACGATGCGCAGGCCGTGCGTAAGCGTGTGAAAGCCGGTGAGCTGATGGTGTTCGAGACAACTGGTGTCGCACAGGAAGAGAAGCCGTCATTGCGTCGGGCATGCTCGAAGGGTGAGGACCACCTGAATGAAGAAAGCCTGTTCCGTTACGCCATCGACATTCGACGCGCGCGAGAACTGCAGATTCGGGCTTTGCCTTCCAAAGCCGCGACATCGCCGGAGACATCATCCACGGATGCTTCGAACCGAGCGCCAATAATCGAGGAAATGCCGTCGCTGCCGCCGCTCGATTCAACTGCCTTGCCTGTATCGGAAGCAACCGAGGAAGAAACGCCCGAGGGCCGACTCTCGAAATGGAAGAGCAAGCTGCTTGATCTCACGTTACGTAATCGTCTGCTCAACTTTCGCCCCACTAAATCCAACTTGCGCGTCATCGCGCCGGACCTTGCTGCGCTGGAAGACAAGTTATTCGAGGGCCAGGAGTTCCGCATTCGTCCACTGCCACAGTTGATGGAGGGCGCGGACCCAAGAGACGCGACTGTCTACAAGGCCCGTAACGGCGAGGCGCCGCTTGATGTGATGGCGCGGGACGCGCTAGGTCGAGGAGAGCTGATCGTCGAAGTCGCCGAAGAGGCTCTCGATGCCCGCCTGCTGGAAATTTACCGCGCCGCCGAAACTGGACTCGAAGAAGGCGGCGCCAATACCCTATTCCTCGTCTTCGGCTTCCTGGAATGGAAAGAAGAGAAGAACGCCGAAGCAACCCATCTCGCACCCATCCTTCTGATTCCCGTTACGCTGCAACGTCAATCCGTGCGCAGTGGGTTCAGGCTTGCGCGCCATGACGACGAAGCGATCGTTAATCCTACCTTGATTCAAAAGCTGTGGCAGGACTTCAACCTGAAGCTGCCGCCCATCGATGTCGTTCCCGTCGATGACAAGGGAATCGACGTCGGAAAGATTCTGCAAGTTTTCCGAATGCAGGTAGCGGAGATCAAGGGCTGGGAAGTTAAGGAGCAGGCGCATCTCGGCATCTTCTCGTTCACGAAATATTTAATGTGGAAAGATTTGCAAGATCGCACCGAGCAGCTTATTCAAAACCGAGTAGTTGCGCATCTCATCAACAACCCCGGCGAAGCATTCGCGAATGCCGACCTGTCTCTGGAATCTGGCGACCTCGACGACACGCATCAGCCGCAGGACGTATTCGCTCCCCTGCTTTCTGATTCATCCCAATTGCGGGCGATTTGTCTCGCAAGCCAAGGAAAGGATCTGGTTCTTGAAGGGCCGCCAGGCACCGGTAAAAGTCAGACCATTACCAACCTGATCGCGCATTTCCTCGCTACCGGAAAAAGCGTTTTATTCGTCTCCGAAAAAATGGCCGCCTTGCAGGTCGTGCATCGACGCTTGAACGCCATTGGCCTGGGTCCGTTTTGTCTTGAACTGCATTCCGCCAAAGCGAAAAAAGCGGAGGTGCTCAAACAGCTCGGCATAGCGCTCGATGCAGCGGGCTCGCGAACGGTCAAGGATTGGGAGTTGGAAGCGAAGCGGTTGGCCACGCTGCGGCAGGAATTGAATGTCGTTGTCCGTGCGCTTCATCGTGAGCATCGAAATGATCTGACGATCTTTGGCGCCATGGGCGTATGCATCAAGTTTTCTCATTGGAAGCCGGCGGAAATGACGTGGCTCAATGCCGATGCGCATTCTCGCTTGGAGCTTGAGTCGCTGCGCAGTGTATCTCGTCGCATGGCCTCACTTGCCGACCAGTTGAGCGATGTCGCCTCACATCCGCTTTCCCTCATTGGACGTAGCGAATGGTCGCCGACATGGCAGGACAATTTGTTCAAGGCCGCGACCGAGTTGGCTCAATCCGCCGAGGCGTTACTTAAAACCGCCGCGCCGCTGCTGACACGTCTCGGTTTATCCGAGCAGGGCTCCTCAATGGCCGAATATTCGTCATTGAATAAACTCGCGGACGCCTTGCTACGCGCACCTCGCGTTCCCCCTGGCTTTGCCAAGCATGCGCATAACGCCACCGTTCGCACCAAGATTAGTCAATTGCGCTTGCATGGCATCGAGCGACAGAAGGCATGGGATGCGTTGGGCGGCCTTTACCGGGAAGATGTTGCTCGCTTAAACGCCAGCGAGACAGAACTCGAATGGATGGATGCACAGACCACGTGGTGGCCAAGGAGCTGGTTTTCGAAGCGCAATGTCACCGGACGATTGCGGTTATACAGAACCGACCAGAAACGGCCAGTGGAGTCAGAGGTCAGCAATTTTCTCTCGACCGTGCGAAAGTTGAATGACGAGGATCGCGCACTGGAAGCGATGAGCGCGGACGCAAAGACAATATTGGAAGATACATACATCGGCCATAAAACCGATTGGGCCGCGGTTGAGTTCCATGAGCAATGGGCGAGGGATTTCGCCGACGCCACTGTGCTAATGGCAGGCGCCAACCTCGACCTGATAGAACACTTACGAACTCAACTACAGCCAATCGTTGTCGAATATCGAGCCATGTTGGCGCCTGACGCCACGATAGGCATCGAACTGAGTCGCTATCGCGAGGCTTATGCTGATTTTTCGATCAAGCTTAATAACGTGGAAGCGCTCGCTGAGTGCAAAGGAAGGCTCACTGAACCGCAAGAAGCAACGGCTGCCATCCAGCGGCTTCTCGATTTACTCAACGGATGGCGGAGCGCATCCCGTCACCTTCAATCCTGGTGCCTCTGGCGACACGTCAGAGCGGAAGCTATCAATCAAGACTTGCAAGGCATCGTACAAGCGCTAGAAAGCGGCGTAGCGCCCTTGGCTCAAGTCTCCGATTACTTCGATTACAGCTATCAAAGCTGGTGGGTAAAAAAAGCCATCGATGGAGAACCGGCGCTTTGCCGCTTCGCCAGCGCCGATCATGAACGAAAGATCAGCGAATTTCGACAAGCTGATGAGCGCTTTCAATCCCTCACCGAGGAATACATCGCCGCGCGACTTGCCGCGCAAATTCCGGCGAATACAAACGTATCGCCTCGCTCGGAAACCGAGATGGGCCTCCTTCGTCGAGAACTGCAAAAGCAACGACGGCATCTTCCCGTTCGGCAACTGGTGCATGGCCTTCCTACGCTGCTTCCTAAGCTCAAGCCCTGTTTGCTGATGTCGCCGTTGTCGGTCGCGCAATACCTCGACGCCGGTCATGCGCAATTCGATGTGGTGGTATTCGATGAGGCGTCACAGATCCCAGTCTGGGATGCCGTTGGCGCAATCGCTCGCGGACGGCAGTTGATCTGCGTCGGCGATCCAAAGCAATTGCCGCCGACTAACTTCTTCAATCGCGCCGATGACCCCGATGCTGGCGGCGTCTACGAAGACGACATCCAGGACTTGGAAAGCATTCTCGACGAATGCCTTGGCTCCGGCCTACCGAAGCTAAGCCTCGAATGGCACTACCGCAGTAAACACGAAAGCCTGATCGCCTTTAGCAACATCACCTACTACGACGGAAAGTTGGTGACGTTCCCGTCGCCCGTTACGCAAGACACCGCTGTGCGTTTCGAACAGGTTAATGGCGTGTACGACCGTGGCGGCTCGCGGACGAATCGCGCTGAAGCGGAGGCCATTGTCACTGCTATCGAAAAGCATTTCCTCGGTCCAAATCCACGCCCGCTATCGCTGGGCATTGTGACCTTCAATCAGCCACAACAAAACCTCATCGAAACCTTGCTCGATGCGCGCCGGCGAAGTAACCAGGCGCTCGATCAAGCCATCGCCAATGCGGCCGACGAGCCGTTGTTCATCAAAAATCTGGAGAACGTTCAAGGTGACGAACGAGACATCATTTACTTCTCCGTTACTCACGGTCCTGACGCGTCTGGAAAGGTCTCCCTCAACTTCCTCAATCGCGAAGGAGACCATCGCCGCCTCAACGTCGCCATCACTCGCGCTCGGCAAGGCGTCGTTATTTTCAGCACCTTGCTGCCCGAGCAAATCGATCTGTCTCGTACTCGCGCAAGCGGCATACGCGATTTGAAGAACTACCTCGACTTCGCCTTACGCGGCGCCAGAGTTGTCGTGGAGCAAACTACGCCCACTGGCCATGAACCCCATGGCGCCTTTGAGGAAGCTGTTATCCGCGCCCTTCGCGAAAAGGGTTGGACTGTTCACCCGCAGGTTGGTGTATCGAAGTACCGCATCGACATCGGCGTGGTCCATCCTCATGCCGAAGGCGAATACCTGCTGGGCGTCGAATGCGATGGGCGTAACTATAATTCAGGAGCAACGGCGCGCGACAGAGATCGATTGCGTCGACATGTGCTTGAAGGACTGGGTTGGCGGCTGCATCGGATTTGGTCGAGCGATTGGTGGAAGGATGGGGAGGATCAGATTGACCAGTTGCATGGAGTGCTGGAAGGTCTGGTTACCCAGGATAAAACGGAATCCTCAGGCGCTTCGACGGTTTAAAAAATTCGTGAGTGGGATAGGAAAGTCACGGGATGTTTGCAGACCGTATTGCACACTTTTATAACTCATCGGAGAAAGGCATGAGTATCCCAGTTCGCTTGCTATCAAATTGCTGGATGGCGCAACCGTAGGTAGCGAATAGGATGAGCTTATGAGCGCGAATTTATTCGAAAGTGTTTCCCCGCCACCTGTACGCTTCGGCGTTCCCGGCATAAGCGCGATCCTGCTGCGCGGGTCCGCTGCAGTACTGGCCCTCACATCGCTGATCAGCGCCCTCCTCTTTGGGCTGTACATCCTTGCCTTCTACGCTGGCGCCATAGTCGAAGGCGACATGACGCAGTGGAATCGCTTATTGCCGCGCATCTACGAGACGAATACGCCGGGCGCTACCTTTGCTATTGGCGTGCACTTCGCAGCTGGCGGCATCCTCCTCGTATTAGGCGGCATCCAGTTGATTAGCGCTGTGCGCGCCCGTTACCCCGCGTTGCACCGTTGGATCGGGCGGGCGTATGTCACCGCCGCGTTGTTCGCGGGGCTCGGTGGATTAGCCTTCATCGCCATCAAGGGCACAGTCGGCGGCATGCCGATGAACATTGGCTTCTCGTTATATGGCGCGCTGACCGTGCTGGCGGCTGCGCAAACCTTTCGTCATGCGCGCGTGCGTCAGCTGGACGCGCACCGCGCTTGGGCGCTACGACTGTTCGCGCTGGTCATCGGCTCTTGGCTGTACCGCATGGAATACGGCTTCTGGAAAATACTGGCCGATGGTGTCGGCCATGCGAAAGACTTCAGCGGACCATTCGATGTGGTGATGTCGTTTTTCTTTTACCTGCCGAATCTCTTGGTGGCGGAAGCTTTTATCCGCGCGCGCCGCATCACGGCGCCGCCCTCGCTAAAGCTGCTTGCCGCTGGCGTACTGACCAGCGCCACGGCATTTCTCGTGGTAGGCAGCTACTACTTCACAAAACGCCACTGGGGACCGGCAATCCTGCACTGGGTGGTGGGGTAGATGAAATTTCCGATCCGCCGGGGCGCTTTGTTCCGCATGAATTGTCCGCTGGGAGCATGGCCTTCCGGCAAGTCCGATACGTTAAGGCCTGAGTAGTCACCTACCTAGTCATCCCGAATTATTGTCATACATGAGCCATGTGAAGGATCTGCTTTGAGCACTAACCGGAAGTCCTGACGTAAGGGGGGGCCAGAGCAAATGCATTGGGGCTATTGATAACGACGGAGAACTACCTATCTCTCGCCGGATTGTGAGCTGGATGCAGTCGGGTGGGTGCTTTTGCCAGACATTTCTCCCCAAGCTGCGACTCAATAATGTTTTTGTGCTGACATTTCCAATAAACTAGGAGCGTCTAGAACATGGGCGCCATGAACACACAATGAGACCTTCCGAAGCCCTTCGCGCACACCGAAACGATATTTACCGAGTGATCCAGCAGAACCGTGCCCATAACCCTCGGATATTCGGTTCGATTCTTCGTGGTGAGGACATCGAGGGTAGCGACCTTGATTTATTGGTTGATCCGATGCCGGGCGCGACGCTGTTTGATATGGGCGCAATTCAGGTTGAGCTGGAAGAGACGCTTGGAGTTCCGGTCGATGTGTTGACACCTGGCGATCTGCCCCCCAAGTTTCGGGCGCAGGTGCTACAAGAAGCGGCGCCGTTGTGACTGGCGCGAACATGATGTGGCCTCTTAGCCATTTCTAATGAACGGAAAGGATGCCGCATGGAACCTATTTGCAATCTATTAGATATCGAGAACGAGCCGACTGATGAGCAACTGGCGCAGCTTATGGCGCTCGTTAAAGAGAGTGTTATAGAGCGCGCTAAAAAGGCGGAGGCTGAATTTCAGGCGCATTTCGCTGATGAAATGCGCCGCGCTACAGAGGATGTTATACGTGCTCGTAGCCATAAAATTTGCCTGACAAATAAAGATGAGTGAAAAGCCTCGTTTAATCGTTGTAGCCGGACCAAATGGTTCCGGCAAGACTTCCATCACTGAGCAGCTTCTACGCCATACCTGGATGGAAGGGTGTGTCTACGTTAATCCCGATTACATTGCTCGAGATGAATTCGGGAGCTGGAACTCTCCTGAAGCCGTGCTCCATGCGGCGCAACGTGCGGAGGAAATTCGAACCCAGTGTATTTCGAACATGAAGAGCCTTGCTTTTGAAACGGTTCTTTCCGCGCCAGACAAAGTCGAGTTTATCCATGCTGCACAACAAGCTGGTTACTTCGTTCGCCTATTTTTTATAGGCACTGATCATCCTGCAATCAATGCTGGCCGAATTGCCCATCGTGTAATGGAGGGAGGACATGACGTTCCTATTGGCAAGATCATTAGCCGCTATGATCGCTCCATTGCGAACTGCCTACGAGTGGCGGAGTTTGCCGATCGGACTTACATATATGACAACTCTGTAGATTATGCGCAGCCGAAACTACTTTTCCGAGCCGCCGAGGGACGGGTTATTAGGATTTATGACGACCTAAGACCATGGACGTTGCCGATTGTTAGTGGGCTTGGTGCGTCCTAAGCAATCGTTAATCGTAGTATGCCGCTGAATATATTCCTAACCTTCCAAAGTTCAATGCGGGCAATCGTCACTTCAATCGTTAAAATTGAACTCTTGCGGGACTTGCTCTAAATGAATGGCCAAGTAAGTTTAATTAGAAGTGTAATTAGCGAAGGAGCGCTTTATGCCTAACCATAATACGATTGAAATCGGCTTCAATGCGGGCCGAGTTTGTGAGGCCATCGCTAAGCAGTTCGATAGCATTCCGATGAATATATAAGTCACTGATTACTACTTTTCCAGGATGTTTGGATTTTGTCATGGGCCTTCGGTCCATTGTTGGATTCATGGAGCGCGGAAGGTTTTATCTGTGTGGTCGAATATTTGCGCTATCACTCTCAAAGAATTCTGGCTTTCTTTGAGAGGAGCATTTCTAGTGGTCTGCCTGCTAAATACTGGAACCAATAAAATTGATGGATTTTTTTGCAGGGCGAGGCGCGAGGAGGCGTCATAGCTGACACTATGACAACGACGCCATGCAAAAAAAGACGCGATTTTAGGTTCCAATATTTAGCAAGTAGACTACTAGCGCCGTTTCGAGGAAGTCGATAGTCCATATCTCGCATCTATCTAGCCAATACGGCTACATTTTGAGCACCCTCCATGCTCTGTTGGTTACTGTCGATTTTCTCATTTCAAGAAATAAGAAAGTTTACAATAAACT
>DATLHW010000240.1:0-17007 GCA_035539675.1 Burkholderiales bacterium
ATCAGCATTTATCCCGACGACGGTCATGATCCGGAAACTTTGGTTAAAAACGCGGACATGGCGATGTATGACGCTAAGGACAGCGGTCGAAACAACTATCAATTTTTTACGCCTGAGATGAACCGTCGGTCCGTGCAGCGCCAAACCATCGAAAGCGCCTTGCGGCTTGCATTGGAACGAGCGGAATTTGCGCTGTATTACCAGCCGAAGATTAATCTTCAGACCAAAGGAATTGTCGGCGCCGAAGCGCTGATACGGTGGCGGCATGCCGAGCGAGGACTTCTTTATCCCGCACAATTTATCCCCATTGCGGAGGAGTGCGGGCTCATCATGTCTATTGACCGTTGGGTATTGCGAGAAGGCTGCCGGCAAATCCGCGCGTGGGAGGAAATGGGCCGCCGGCCAGTTCCAGTTTCGTTCAACATCTCTGCCGCCGAGTTCCGCGACAAAAAGTTTCTTGAATATGTTCGCGTGATGCTGAATGAAATAGGGCTCGACCCCGGCTATCTCGAGCTTGAACTAACCGAAAGTGTCCTGATGCAAAATGCAGAGGCGGCTGCGGTTGTGCTTAAAGCGCTAAAGAGTATCGGCGTGCGGCTTGCAATCGATGACTTTGGGACCGGTTATTCGAGTTTAAGCTATCTAAGTCACTTTCCGATCGATGTTCTCAAGATCGACCAGTCATTCATACATGAAATCAATACTCACCAAAAAAATGCCACGATCATCAATGCGGTAATTGGTATGTGCGATGGACTGAGGTGTCAAGCAGTTGCGGAAGGTGTGGAAACACAGGAGCAGGCGAACTTCCTGCGGAATTCTGGTTGTTTAGTAACCCAGGGGTATTATTTTGGTCGCCCAATGGTTCCCGAAGAATTCTTTAAGCTCCTGTCGCCACAATAATTTCAACGTGTTACTTCTCTGACGTTCCTTCGCGCCTCGCGCGCCTTTCGGGTCGGCTGCGGCTCCTTGGCGGCGCGTCCATAAATGATGTAGTACACCAGCGCAACAAATATGCTGCCGCCTACCACGTTGCCGGCAAGCACAGGAGCCAAATTATGCAGGAATCCAATCCATGTTAAGGCTTCAATGTTCGGCACAGCGACGCTGACGCTTGACTTAAGCAGCAAACCCATTGGAATGAGATACATATTGGCGATACTGTGCTCGAAACCTGCGGCAACAAAGGCGGAAATCGGAAACACGATCGCTACGGTTTTATCGATCACCGAACGTCCGGCTAGCGCCATCCATACGGCCATACAAACAAGGCTGTTGCACAATACACCAAGGAAAAATGCCTCGACAAAAGGCAGTGAACTCTTCATTGCCGCTATTTTTACGTACTGAATTGCCACGAGCCCGTTATTCATATCAGTGTGTCCCGACCAGTACACCAATAGCGCAAGACCGAATGCACCCACGAAATTTGTGGCGCAAACGATGAACCAGTTACGCAGGAGTTCTTTGGTCGTGATTTTGCGGTCGACCCATGCCATTGCCAGCAAATTGTTGCCGGTGAACAATTCGGCGCCCGCTACAATGACTAAGATTAGGCCCAAAGAAAATACCAAACCACCGAACAGTCTGGTCTCTGCAAAGCCAAGCGTCGGGTCTGCGGCAACCAACACAAAATACAGTGCGCCAAGTCCAATGAACGCACCGGCCAGCAGACCGAGCATTGCCAACGAAAGCAATGGTAATCGGGCTTTTGTTACGCCAATCTCCTCGACTCGCTGGGTGATTTCTCTCGGAGTATAGGCATCAAATTCAGAAAATTTCATGAGAGTTCCTTCACGTGCTCAAGTGCAACCGTAAGGGATTATCAACTATTCTCGATTTGTCGAAGTTGTTCTATATAAAAACCAGCGATGTCGAGCGGCCTTAAAATTAATTATGTATTTTCTACCTGCCACACCTGCCACACCTGTCGCGACGAACGCAAATCGACTAGCGCTGCTTGTCGTTAAGTGTCGACTTTAGATTAGTGGTTAAGGGCAATATGTCGGTCATGTCGGGAGTAACTATTCTTGCGCTGGTCGTGGCAACAGCCTGATGGCGGCAAGGCGTACTTTTCCTCCTTGACGAAATGCGGTTCCATTAACGCACCAATTGTCATCGCCAGTTGTCCAAGGTGGCCCACCTCTTTGCATGCCTTGCGCATTTCCACGTGAAGGTCGGCATGTTTCGCCTTCATAGGTTCAGGGATTTTCAGTTCCATGGTCGTACCTCAATCAATTCGCCGGTTAACCTACGTTGGCTCGTCGTCTCCATGGTTCTTTCGCTTTCTGACGGCCTACCACCTTTTCAGTATGAAGACTGGCTCTGTCGTGTGTGTTGATATTTATCAAAATTCTCCTCTTTGTTGAAGTTGTTTGATTTTGGTCAATTTGCCGTTACTGGTTCAGTAGGATGATTGAAATACGGTGTTAAACAAATGGAGGAAAACATGTTCAAGCACGTATTAATACCAACCGACGGTTCCAAGCTTTCCGAAGCGGCAATACAACAGGGTGTGCGATTTGCTCGCAGCATCAATGCCAAGGTCACTGGCTTATGTGTCATGCCAGATTTTCATGTGCTTACCTACCAGACCGAAATGTTAGAGGACACTAAGGAAGAGTATGCGAAACACAGCAGCGCCGAGGCAGAGCGGCATTTGGCCCTGATTAAGCAGGTAGCAGAAAGAGAGGGTGTTACATGTAAAACCCTCTCTGTTATAAACGATCATCCCTACGAAGCGATTATTCAAACGGCTACAGAAAAGGAATGTGACGTCATTGTCATGGCATCGCATGGTCGAAGTGGTGTGCAGGCGGTTGTACTTGGTAGTCAGACGCTGAAAGTGCTAACGCACAGCAAGATTCCTGTGCTCGTGTATCGGTGATAAAGCATAAAAATCTTGCGCGATGGCAGTCTTGACGGTGCTACGAAGCAACATCCAATACCGCCGCGCCAACAACGGCGCCAGTCCGCAAATCGGTCAACGCCTGGTTGGCATGCGTTAAAGCAGGACTTGCGTATTGACCCCCACCCTGAAACTGTGGATTGAGATATTGTTTGTCAGGGATAAAGGTGCGAATGAAAGCGGAGATGACATCCGTGTAGAGTTCACGCTTGAATTGATAGGCGTTGCCGATGAGGGCGGCGATTTGCATCTGCTGCAACTGGATGAAGCCGCACAGCAAGGCGAAGATGTGGTTGAGGATGGCGACTTTGCTTCGCACCTGGGACCGCTCGATGTTGCACACTTGTTTGATCGTGCGGTGATACTGCTCGATGCGCCAATGCCGATCATGTAGCGTTTGAAAGTCGGTCCGCTGGAAAGCCGCGTAGTCATCGGCGTTGGGCAAGTAAACGACGTAATGGCGCAGCTGGTCTTTCAGCTGTGTCCGGAACAGTTTGACCTGCCCGAAATCGCGCAACCAGACGATCAATCCGTCCTCGGGAATATCGAGTGTTTTCGCTTGCGCCCACGCGCCTTTCGCCACCGAGACCGTGCAGTTGCTCTCCACCGCGAACAGAAACACCATCGAGTGGTTCTTTACCGTCTTGAGGTTCTTTTCGCAGGCGTACCAGCTGTCTCCTGTCATGAAAGCCGGACGAAGCCCCCAGGCCAAACTTCCTCAAGCATGCCTTGAAAGTAGTCGTTCTTCAGTCTTACGTTGTTCCTATTCATCACGGCGCCGGTGACTGCGCATTTGCTCGCCAAGACGGCTTCGCATTCGAAAATAAGATCGACGAGGGAAGATGCGGAAAAAGCGACTCACCCGTCTGCTGCTTGATCCCTACCGCGTACGAAATCATCGGTTGCTGCGTTGGTTGAGACCCAAGATGAACCATCATCGGCGCTGGCATGTGAGCCGGCGCGGCGTTGCCATGGGTGTTGCGATTGGCGGCAAGGTTGGTTTCAGAGCATTTCCAGCGCCAGCGCAATACCCTGCCCGCCGCCAATGCAGAGTGTGACGATGCCGCGTTTGCAACCGTCTCGTCGCATCGAATACAGCAAGCGGGTGGTCAGCACGGCGCCGCTGGCCCCAATCGGGTGTCCATGGGCAATCGCGCCGCCTTGAACGTTGACGATATCTTCGGCAAAGCCGATTTCTCGCAGACAGGCCAACGCAATGGCAGCGAAGGCTTCATTGATTTCGGCGCGATCCACATCGCCGACCGACCATCCGGCACGGGCGAGCGCCTGCCGTACCGCCGGTATCGGTCCCAGTCCGAAAAAGCCCGGCTCCACCGCGCCGATCCCATAGCTGACCAGGCGCGCCATCGGCTTCAGACCCTGCTGCTCCGCCCACTGCCGCTCCGCGATGATCATTGCCGACGCGGCGCTGTTGAGGCCGGGGGCGTTACCTGCCGTGATCGTGCCGTCCTTGCGGAAAGCCGGCTTCAGCTTCGCCAGTGACTCCATAGTGGTATCGGGGCGATTGTGCTCATCCTTGGAAAACAGCGTCGGTCCTTTGCGTCCCGGCGTTTCCACGGCGGCGATTTCGGCATCGAACAAACCCGTCGCCTGGGCTTCGCTAAAACGTTGCTGGGATCGTAGCGCCCAGCGATCCTGATTTTCGCGTGAGATGCCGTTCTTCGTTACCAGATCTTCAGTGTGCCACCCCGAATGCTGACCGCTAAACGCATCGTTCAAGCCATCCATCAGCATACTGTCGAACAGCGTCGTGTCGCCCATGCGAGTACCCCATCGTCCCTGCGGCAGCAGGTAAGGCGCGCGGTCCATGTTCTCCATGCCGCCGGCGATGGCGCACTCGATCATGCCGGACCATATCTCCAGCGCGGCGCTGGCGATGGCTTGCGCGCCCGAACCGCAGACGCGGTTGACCGTCATCGCGGGCACTTCAACCGGCAATCCGCCAGCAATGCCGGCCTGCCGCGCCGGGTTCATTTTGACGCCGGCCTGGATCACATTCCCCATAATCAGCGCTTGCACTTTATCTGCGACCAGTCCGGCGCGTTTCAGGGTTTCTCGGATCGCCGTCGCGCCTAGTTCGGGCGCGGCCACGTCCTTGAGGCTCCCGCCGTAAGTACCGATAGCGGTACGCACCGGGTGGCAAATAACAACGTCACGCGCGTTCATGCTGTTCACTCCTTTAAATGTTGGCGCACAGAACGAAGAGGAGGGTGAGTCGAAGCGCCTCGACTATGACTGAGCGCGAAATCGGAACCATCGGCCAGTCCTGCGTTGCCACGATGGAAGCGATAGCGGCTATGGGAAACATAACCAGGAGCAGGACAACACACTTGGTTACTTAGCCCGGATGTTTCATAAATTGCGCGAGCCCTCGCTGGTCTTTTGATCCGCAGGAAAATTTTGTTGCGTCGGGCGTATGAATAACTGCGCCACTCCTTCACAGAATTCCTCTACAAAACAAAATCCGGCGCGATCATCTCGCGCAATTTATGAAACATTCGGATTAGATCAGGGGGCCGCGCTTCCTGAACAAAACGTCAATTCAACTATAGATTGCTAGCGCCATCGGTGTTTTGATATCGAACAATAAACTGCGATTTACAACATCGCTCCGTATGTTTTTCCTGCCCTGCTGGATGGCCGCCACTTTGGGTTTTACTTTGGGTTTTTTGAGGCGCGCCCAGCGCGTAATTTCCTCGATAACAACAACTGGATCCGGGAAATGCCCGGCCGACAGATGAATTTTTAAGTAGCCCAGCTATTGCGAAGAGTTTACTGAGCGACCTCCTGGATTCGAGCCACTGGCGATGATTCTTTCGCAACTGATTATGTGAATGCTTACCGGGCCGCGCCGGAAGCGCCGGTTGGCTGACGTATTTGGCTACTCATGGTTTGCGTCGCGTCGGCGCTCGCCATTTGGCGGCAACTCTGCGCGCAACGACGGCAAGCCTGGAAGCATTCATCCATACCACCGATCTTCTCGCAACTAACTGCGCAGGCTTCACACACGTCGGCGCAGGCTTGGCAGACGTTGGCATGTAGCGCTGAATTGCTGAGCATGAAGTTTGCTGACTGGCAGATTTCAGCACAACTCGTCATCAGTCTAAAGTGCTCGGGCTCGACATGTTTGCCGCCCATCTTCAAGCAGTTGGTCATTGCTGTTTGCAGGCAGATGTTGTGGCAGTGTTGACAGTCCTCGATACATTGCTGCATTTCCTGATTTTTTGAAACTTGCTGGTTCATGATGATTCCTTTCGTCATCGTGTAAGGATTAGCCGGCAGGGCCGGCCCGGATACTGGCCGTTGTTTGACGGCGCTGCATTCGCGACCTAGCGTTCCTTCCAGAGACCGGACGCGCAGAACGATATGTAGGACGCCGCGGGACTTTCGCAGTCGCCGCTCATTCGTTGGCAATGACAAAGAGATGCGCAAGCGGATCAAAGTCCTATAACCACCGCGTACTTGTCCATTGACGTTCTCCTTTGGTGCTAAAGGGCGATGCTTGCATAGCCGCCTAATTATTGAAGAGAAGCAAACTCCAAGCTGGATAAAGCTACAAGCTTCGTCGTAGTTGATCGACACCTCTTTTGGTTGAACGCACTGGGAAATGGCGCTCGGATACGAACCGGAGACTGTAAAAAATGCAACGAATTGGTAATTGCTTCTGGAAATTAGCGCTGCAATTAATTCGTGTATTTCACTCAAAGTAAAACCATCATTGCTGCGCTTATTTGATGTTTAGGATGCGACGGAACAAATCCTAATCATCTATCAAGAATGCAAGCAACAAGCCGGACTAAGGTACGACTAAAAATAAGGGGTTCGCCTTGACCTATATCAAACAACTAGGCGCCATGCGGGTCTAAACTGCATTGATGAAGTGCATCGCCTTGAAGAAAGCCACGTTCCTATCAGGAGATCATGTCCCATGAAAACATTCCTTCTTGCACTGCCCCTTTGCTTGAGCCTGGCCAGCGGACCCGTATGGTCGGAGGACGCGCATCATCCCGACGAACAAAAGAAAACTGCTTCCGGCACGGTCAAGAGTGCGGCGGCCTCCTCCGCGAAAACCGACAAGGTCGCAGACAAGCAACAGATCCCGATGCAGGAAAATATGAAGAAGATGCAGGCGCAAATGGCAAAGATCCATCAAACCACCGATCCCAAAGAACGAGAGAGGCTTTTACAGGACCACATGCAAACAATGCGCGAAGCCATGCAGTCGATGCGCGGCATGGGAGGCGGAATGATGATGGGCATGATGAACGGCGGCATGGCGGGGCGTTCGGCGCAGCAGAACGCGGCGCCTGGCAACAATGCGATGGAGCGCCGCATGGACATGATGCAGATGATGATGGAGCAAATGATGGAACATCAAAAGGCTGTGCAGGAAGCGCCGAAATAAGCGCGAGCCGCGAGTGGTCACCGGCGTGAAATGGAGGAGCCATGACATTTAAAGGCGCCATACGAAAGCTTTTCCGGTTTGTCATCCTGGCTGGATTGACGGTGAGTTGCGTCATGGCGGAAGTGCAAAGCAGTCGTCATGAGCAAGCGCGTGACGTGCATGTGTACTACGGTGCTTTACCGGCGTAAATCGCCAGCAAACATCCGGCAACGCACGAAGAGAAAAGCATGCATCGCGGCGTGCTCGCTACGGAGGATGATTACCATTTAATCGTTGCGCATCGTCGATGCGGCTGGCAAGCGAATAACGGATGCGGAAGTGATAGCGACGGTGGGCATGGTTGGCATGGCCGGAACGCGCAAGAAGCTGGAGCCGATGCACATCGGCGACACGGTCAGTTCCGGCAACTACTTCGTGCTGCGGGAATCCAGCATTTATCGCATAGCTATTGAAGCGCGGCGGCCTGGCGATCATAAGCCGATCGAGGCGCTGTTCGATTATCCTTCCTAAGGAGATGCAAATGGCGACGCCGCATAAACACGATCATCCGGAAACCCGATCCGAAGCCCCAAGCGGACGCAGGATGAAATGGGTTCTATGGGGATTCATCGCGATCGCCGCGTTTTTTTTGTTCACCGAACATCGCGCGCATCTCTTCGGAATACTGCCGTACCTGCTGCTGCTCGCTTGTCCGCTTATGCACTTGTTCCACGGGCATGGCGGACATGGTCAGCATGGAGGCGACGCCGGGGCGCGTGACAATGGTGGACAAGATAAGAGATCCCCAGGCCATCAGGGTCACATTACGAAAGGTAATTAGCCATGAATGCGGAAACGCCTTCCTACGGGTTGTGGTCGCTGGCAATCATCAACTCACTTGTCTTTATCATCTTCGCGTTCAGCTTCGCCAAACCACAGAGCACGCGGGACTGGCGCTCGTTTGGCGCGTTCTCCGCTTTTCTAGTGGCGCTGTTCACTGAGATGTATGGGTTTCCGTTGACGATTTATTTGTTGTCGGGTTGGCTGGCCAGCAAATTTCCGGGCGTGGACTGGCTGTCGCACGATGCCGGACATTTGTTGGAAATGATGTTCGGCTGGCGCGCGAGTCCGCACTTCGGGCCGTTTCATATCCTGAGCAGCGTCTTTATTTTCGGCGGATTCATTCTCCTCTCCGCCGCGTGGAAGGTGTTGTACGCCGCCCAACGCTCGCGCCGGCTGGCGATTGTCGGTCCGTACCGTTATGTGCGGCATCCACAGTACGCCGCTTTCATTGCGATCATGTTCGGCTTCCTGCTCCAATGGCCGACCATCATCACGCTCATCATGTTTCCGATTTTGGTATTCATGTATGCCCGCCTCGCAAAGACCGAGGAACATTGGGCTGAAGAAGAGTTCGGGGAGGCCTGGCGCCGTTACAGAGCCGAGACGCCGGCATTCATTCCACGGTTGGCCGAGATCGCTGGCATACGCCATGCACGTTAAGCGATAAGGTTGGGCCGATGCGAGAAAAACCATGAAGGATGAATCATGAATAAGGTGAAAGCGACCGTTACGCAGGCGCTTGGCGTACGGGCGATAGCGGCGGTAACGCCGCATGCTATCGCGATGCAGCGCGTCGAGTTCTCGGTGGGCGGCATGACTTGCCCCCACTGTTCGTTGGCGGTGGAAAAGGCGCTGAAGGCGATCGACGGTGTCATCGAAGCACATGTCAATTTAGCGAACAAACGGGCGACGGTCGATTACGATCCCACCCGGGCGGAGGCCCCGAACTTTGCGAAAGCGATTCGCACCGCTGGGTATTCGCCGGGCGCGGCAACGATGCGGATATCTATCAAACGCATGCACTGCGCTTCCTGTGTCACACGAATCGAGCTTGCCCTGCAAATGACCTCGGGCGTGCTCTCAGCGCGGGCAAGTGTAGGCACGAACGCCGTCGATATTGAATACGATCCATCGGCGACTAGCTTCGAGGCCATCCGTGCAGCAATCGAGTCCGCCGGCCACAAGATCGCTGAGCCGAAACCAGCGGATTTCAAGACCGCAGTCGAGGAAGGCATAGCACCCGAGCAAGCGGCGCAGGACGCAGAATACCGCACGCTGATGCGCAAGTTCTGGTTCGCCGCCGCCATCTCGATCCCGGTCATGGCGCTAAGTTATCCCGATCTCATTCCGGGGCTACGAGAGTGGATGCCGATGGGCAGCGATACGCGCCGCGTCGTCTGGGCGCTGCTGGGCCTCTTGTCCCTGCCGGTGCTGCTGTGGTCCGGATCGCAGTTTTTCGCTGGCATGTGGGATGCGTTGAAACACCGTTCGGCCAATATGGACACGCTCATCGCGATTGGTGTGACGGCCGCATTTGTCTATTCCATCGCCGCTGTCGCCTATCCTGGCTTGTTTCCCGACCCCGCACTGGCTGAGGTGTTCTGGGATGTCACGGACGTTGTCATCGCGCTTGTTGTTCTGGGGCTTGCGCTGGAGATCAAGGCCAAGGGCCGCACTTCCGCCGCAATTAAGAAACTCATTGGTTTGCAGGCCAGGACCGCGCGAGTCGTGCGTGACGGCAAGGAAATCGATGTGCCGTTCGAGGAGGTCGTCGTTGGCGATATCGCAGTGGTTCGCCCCGGCGAAAAAATCCCGGTGGACGGCGAGGTTCTCGACGGCGCAAGTGCGGTTGACGAATCGATGATCACCGGCGAATCGATTCCGGTCGAAAAGCACGCGGGCCTTGAGGTGATTGGCGGTACGCTTAACAAGATCGGCAGTTTCAAGTTCAAGGCGACGAAAGTCGGTAAGGACACAGCGCTTGCCAGCATCATCCGCATGGTGAAGGACGCGCAGGGGTCGAAGGCGCCGATTCAGCGGTTCGTCGATGTGGTGTCCGGCTATTTCGTGCCGGCGGTCATGCTTCTCGCCGTGCTTTCTTTCGTCGTCTGGTATCTCGTCGGCCCCGAGCCGCGCTTCGTTTACGCGACGATCGTGCTGGTAACGACCCTCATCATCGCCTGTCCCTGCGCACTTGGGTTGGCGACGCCGACCTCACTCACCGTCGGTATCGGCAAGGGGGCTGAAAACGGTATTTTGATCCGCTCGGGCGATGCGCTACAGACCGCGCAGAAGCTGGATTCGATCGTCCTCGACAAGACCGGCACTATCACGCGAGGAGAACCTGCATTGACCGACGTGCTTGCCGTGTCGGGGCAATCCGAAGATGAGGTGCTGCGGCTGACCGCGTCACTAGAACGAGCTTCCGAGCACCCGTTGGGCGAGGCCATCGTCAAGGGCGCTGAACAGCGCGGTCTGACGCTCGGCGTGGCCGAGAACTTTGCGGCTATCCCCGGTCACGGGGTGAGTGGTCGCGTGGATGATCGTGACGTTCTGCTCGGCAACGCGAAGCTGATGCATGATCGCGGCGTATCGTTCGCTGTGCTGGCGACGGACTTGGAGCGGCTCGCGAACGAGGGCAAGACCCCGATGCTCGTTGCCGTGAATGGCGCCGCCGCTGGTCTCGTCGCTGTCGCGGATACCGTCAAGCCGGACTCCGTCGAGGCGATAAAAGCGCTACGGCGCCTCGGGTTGGAGGTGGTCATGCTGACAGGCGATAATAAACGCACGGCCGACGCGATCGCTCGGCAGGTCGGCATCGAACGCGTGCTGGCGGAGGTGTTGCCGGACGACAAGGCGCATGAAGTGCAGAAGTTGCAGCTTGAAGGCAAGACTGTTGGCATGGTCGGCGATGGCATCAATGATGCCCCAGCGCTCGCGCAGGCGGACGTGGGCTTCGCAATTGGCACGGGCACGGATGTGGCCATCGAGGCCAGCGATGTGACGCTTATCAAGGGTAGTCTGATGGGTGTGATCACAGCGATCGAGATCAGTCGCGCCACTATGCGCAACGTGCGACAGAACCTCGTCGGCGCCTTTGGCTACAACATTCTTGGCATACCTGTCGCGATGGGCGTTCTGTATCCATTCTTCGGCATCCTACTGTCACCGCTTATCGCTGCTGCCGCGATGGCGATGAGCTCAGTCACGGTGGTGACTAACGCCAACCGGTTGCGCTTCTTTCAATCGAGGAGGATCACGTCATGACACCGGATCGTTGGATCGTGTTGGTCGTTGGGTTGTTGCTGGTGGTTTTCATCGTCTGGTTCTTTTGGCTGAAACGCGCCAAGGGTGCGCGGGCGGCGATGACGAGCGGGGGGTATCAGGAGGCGATGATTCTGGTGAAGGGCGGTTACACGCCCGATACAATCATCGTCAACCATGACAAGCCCGTGCGCCTCAATTTCCGGCGCGAGGAAACGGCATCCTGCTCCGACAAGGTGGTCTTCGCCGACTTCCAGAAAAGCGCCGATCTACCAACAGGCGAACTGGTGGCTGTGGAGTTGATGCCCAAGGAGCCGGGCGAGTACGTCTTTAGCTGCCCCATGGGCATGTTTCGCGGGCGGTTGATTGTGGAGTAGCCGCAAACACGCGTTCTTCTCAATCTTATGCTGGCTAAGAAGATCCATCTGCGTGCATGCACCCAATGCGAATTTATGCGGGAGATGACTAATGGCAAATGATAGAGCAGCCGTGCGCAAGGTGACTCCCCTTCAGCCTGCATTGCCCGATAAACCGGCGCAACCGGTAGTCCAGAAATTGGAATCGGGTCCGCAAGTGGGCGGGCTGGGCATTGTGGATGATGCAATACGTTACCAGGTGGATTTCTGGCAACGTTGCATATTGTTTCTCGACACGTTGCGCCAACGCGCCAACAACATGCTCGCGCACGAGGCCGCTGGCCTGCCGCCGTTGCTGCATTTCGAATACGAAGCCGTGCTTGATGCGCGCAAGTTCGAAAAACCGGCGAATTACGCGTTGCTGCGGATTACCGTCTGTGGCTCGGACCATTGGGAAAAGTGCGTCGACGAGAATAAGCGTCCGGTCATTGTCTTCGATCCGCGCGCCGGTCATGGTCCCGGTATCGGCGGCTTCAAACGCGATTCGGAAGTGGGGATGGCGCTGCACGAAGGTCATCCTGCCTATTTCGTGAGTTTCTTTCCCGAACCTTGTCCAGGCCAAACATTAATGGATGTGCTGTACGCGCTGCGCCGCTTCGTCGAAGAAGTGAGTCGTCGTCACGGTGGCAAGGCGCCAGCGCTTTACGGCAACTGCCAAGCCGGCTGGGCGATCACATTGCTCGCCGCTGATTGCCAGGGCCTTACTGGCCCTACGGTATTGAACGGTTCGCCGTTGTCGTATTGGGCAGGCGGCTCCGATGTCAATCCAATGCGTCTCGCCGGCGGACTCGTTGGCGGCACATGGCTCGCCCACTTCATGGCGGACCTCGGCAATGGACGGCTCGATGGCGCTTGGCTAGTGCAGAACTTCGAGAATTTGAATCCAGCGAATACGCTATGGGAAAAAAACTATCAGATTTTCGGCAACATCGAGGAAGAGCGTGAGCGGTTTCTCGAATTCGAACGCTGGTGGACAGGGTTCTACTTTCTGAGTCGCGAAGAGATCGTGGACATCGTAGAGAATCTCTTCATCGGCAATAAGCTGGAATCCGGCGAGATGCGACTTTGCGAAGGTTGTAGAGTGGACCTGAAACGTATTCGCAATCCACTCGTTATCTTCGCGTCCTGCGGCGATAACATCACGCCACCGCATCAAGCGCTGAATTGGATTCCAACCATCTATCCGACGACCGCCGATCTGAAGACGGCCGGGCAGCGCATCGTTTATCTGCTCAATACACATGTCGGGCATTTGGGTATCTTCGTATCCGCCAGCGTTGCGCGGTTGGAACATCGCGCCATCCTGGAAAGTTTGGATGATTTCGGCGCGCTGAAGCCGGGACTTTACGAGATGAAGATCAGCAATCCAAGCGGCGACCCGGACTGCCATAAGCCGCAGTATGCGGTGAAGTTCGAGGAGCGGCGGGTGGAGGAGATCCGCTTCGAGTATTCCAAAACGTCATTCGAGAAAGCCCGGAATGTTTCCGAATTTAACGAATCTGTTTATAGCGTCTTTGTAAGCCCTTGGGTTCGCGCCATGAGTAATCCGTGGACGGCTATGCTGTTGAAATGGATGCATCTGATGCGCACCAGCCGGTATCTTTGGTCTGAGGCATTCAGCCCTTGGATGATTGGCGTCGCGGCGCTTGCGCCATGGGTGCAGGCATGGCGGCAAAAGCCATTGGAAGATAATTCGTTCATGGCGGCGGAGCGCGAAGCGAGTCATCAAATCGTCACGACGTTTGAAGGCTATCGGAAAAGCAGAGACCGGTTCCAGGAATCGTTGTTTCAGATGCTTTATGGGTGGCCGCCATCGAATTAATCAGCCTTCAAGGACAAGTTTCCAATCTCGCGGCCATTACAAGAATCTAGTGATCTAATTCGCGCATGCTGACTGTAGTCTCTGGTTTGGCTATCTTCGGATACCTTCGAGGCAATTAGTTCTCGAAAGTCTAGAGCCAAAACCGGACATTTTCATTTGATTAGAAAGGGACATTTTAATTTTCCATTGCAGGGTTTAAGCCATCGGCTTTCAGTCGGTCAACTTTAGCCGCGCTGTTTATGCAGCATTTACATACACGATGATGGATGGCCGCAAGAGGTTTTAAAGCTGGCGCATGGTTGTGCGGACTTTCAGTCCGCTGCGCTAGCGTAGAACCCATCAGCTTTAGCTGGTGGTCGTTCAGTTAGCCGCCACAGTAAGAGGCCTCGTCTTTCTTCTTATGTCGTATTGACGTTGTCCCATTTTTACCCAACGCCACGGCGTTCGTGGTAAAGCGACTTTCCCAACGCCGTGGTTAACTCAAAGCGGCCAGCCCGCGCTTGCGAGAAGCCAGCTTGCAAGGCTTCCGCAACAGTCGTTGCCGCGACGCCTTGCAGCATTCGAAGCTGAGCGTGAGTAACGCCAGAAGGCCAGAGGCGCTGGGTCATGACGATCTCCTTCTAGGCCGACGGACCGTAAGCGGGTTCGAACCTTACGCAGACGCAGCCTCACGATCCGAGGCCGGTTTGCGCTCCTTGTAAATCACCGCTTCGATGCGTGAGAGACCAAGGTAGATCTCGCTCGCATTCAACTGCATCGCGGTCTTTTCCTCGCCCGTTTCCTTGCTGGTCCACTTCTGCTGCTGTAACTCTCCCACCACATGGACGCGCGCGCCTTTGCGGAGCAGTTTGCCGCAACGGTCGGCGAGATCATCGCCCCAGGCCGTCACATCGAGCCAAAAGCCGCCTTTGTTCGCGAGACCGCCGTCGCCGTCGGCGCGCAATCGATCGAAGAAAATGCGAATCTCCGCGATCAGTCGCTATTCGCCATCGATGGTGATCGTCTTTATCGCCGGGCTCTCCGCGAGGTTGCCGTTGCCGCGAAATTCGTTGCTCATCATTGTCTCCCGTCAGTGAATTGAGTCGCCCTGTTGCCTGTGAAGAATCTTCCAATCAATTTTCCGTTACGCACATTGCTTCGTTACCGCCGTCGTTTCGGTGGTTGCTGGCCTGCCGTCCCTAGACGTTGTCTCAATCCTGTTTCCCGGCGCCATAACGGGCCGGCGCCCATTCGCACGGCAAGGCGATCCGCCATCCTGAGTTCCGCCCGTAGCTCTTGCTCCATGGCGTTCAGCAGTTCCGCTTCCTCATTCGCCGCTTGGCGCCAGTCGGCGATTCGTCGAGGCAGACCCACTAAATGCAGGGCCAGGTTTTTCCATAGCACATGCCTGCCATCGATAAATCGCCAGCGAAGCGACAGACCGCCAGTCGCGCCTCGCGCATGAAACTGCAGATAGAAGTGGCGCGGCGCCACTTGATTCGTCGCGGAGGCGAGCGCTTAAGCTGGCATTTAATTGGCCGGAGACGCTTGCCAACATCCACCAGCCGGCATGTCGGAACTCACGGTCATCAAAGTCGAGATTGGGTTCGTTGGCCGGCTGTACTTCCACATAGAAGCCGAATGGCATGGCGTCTGTGCGGGGCGGATCAAATCATTGACCTGCGTCGCTTGTGCGAGACGTTCCGCCAACAGCCATATCTGATCGAGTAAGCTCGTGATAGAGCTGTTGGCGGTCGGCGAGGCAATGTCGATATCTGGAAAGCTCGGGTGGACGGACGAAACTTTAGGATGACCTATTGCAGTTTCGGGCGAAGAAGTCTTTTGTTCATTCGATGCGACTAGCGATGTTTTTGGCGCGGTATCTGCCGCCTTCGGTATTTTTCCGGCGGCGCTACGGACCTTAGGGGTTAAAGGCGCACAAGGTTTAGCGGCCGCCTCGATAAGTTCTTCTTTGCTAAGCGTGGGAAATCGCTCGATCAGCGCCAGCATTGCAGGAATTATTTCGTGGTTCAGCTTCAGAAAAACCGCAGTCGCACGATCGCAAGCCCCCATGAATAGCGGGGCCGACCATCCTTCTGAAATGAAATGTACGTTTATCGTTTCGATCGCCGCTTTAAGCGCATGCGATTCGAACACATCTTTTTCAATCCCGAATGTTTTGGCGAGGGCTCCCAGGCGGTTTACGCGGGGCTGAATGGCGATTACCTCGTCATATTTGAGTTCGTTGAGAATCTCTGCCCGTAACGAGCCTAAACGTTGTGAGGAAAAATAAATAGATGGAAAGGGTGGCGATCGCGACCTGAAGTCCCGTCTTTTCGGCTTCTTCTTCAAGCTTTCGCAAAGACAACGAGGCGCCAATTTCCGCCTCGCCCGTTTCCTTAAAATGTAGAAACCCAGTGGCCTTGTCCCAGAAGGTCATGTCGCTGCGATTCAGATTCTCCGCGAGGTAACGGGCGAGATTGTTGCTTTCCGACGTCCAACGAACGTAGACCACCGGTACATCGCGAAATTTCGGATCGCCGGTTTCCTGCCAGAGCTCCTGCATGGCTCGGAGTCGCTGATTGTGGCCGTGCGCGAGCATGTAGGCGTTGTCACCCGGACGACGGGTTACCGGGAAGGCGCCGTTGAATCCCTGTTCGCGGATACCTTCCTTAAGTGTGGTGAAGTCTTCGTGGGCCGATTGGCGGGGATTCTTGTCATGGGGCGGATTTGCATCACGTTCAATACGAACTAAGCGCCGGCAGGATCTTCGGTCTCCATCGGCGCCTTGGGCTGATCCGCTAGCCGGAGTCTTGCCTTGACGTCTTCGCGAGAGAGTTTGCCTACCTGAGAAGAGAGCGGGAGTTTGGATTGCATCATGTGCCGCCCTCCGCCTGGGCAGTCATCGTTTGTTCGGCTTCACGCGGCGCTTGGATGCCTTTCAGGTCTGGGAAAAGCTCATAGGCGAGGCGATGCATCACATCCCACGCGCTAACCGCGTTTCCTTTGCGCACCGGCTCGTGGCGATGGACCGGGAGTCGCCTTGCCGAGGCCTCCTTATAGGATTTGGCGTGGGGAATCACCGTCTCCAGCATGGTCAGCTTGGCGGAGAACTGGACATAGCTGGTTCGCAACTCCTCGGCGAAGAGACGGTCATTGGTTAGCCGCTCCTGCCGGTAAATCAATCCCTTCAGAAGGCCAAGCGAGACATTGAATTCCTCCGCTTGCTGAAGATTCCGCACGAGTTTCTTGGTGTTATCGAAAAACTCGGCGGCAGCCTGGGAATCTGGGGTGATGGGGAATAAAACCACGTCGGCGGCGAGGGCGGCATTGCTCTGAAGGGACCCGGAGCCGCCGAGCGCGCCCTGCG
>DATLHW010000241.1:0-11929 GCA_035539675.1 Burkholderiales bacterium
TCGTCATTGCCGTTCTGAAGCTTATCGGTCACAACCTTGAGCGCTTCCGGATAATTCTTCGATGCGAGAAGCGTCTCCACTTGCCCATAAAAGAGGGCGCGGTCTTTGGGATATATTCTTAACCCGTTTCGATAGAGTTCCAGCGCGCCTGCGTATTGCTTTTGATCGTACTTGATACCAGCAAATAAGGATTCGATCATCGGATGCTGTGGCCCATTACCCGCCAGTTGACGCGCTTCCTTCTCAGCGCGAGTCAGATCGTGAGCGCGACGTAACGCCGTCGCCACGCCATAAATTCTCGCGACGCGCTCATTCGCGCTTTCCTTCGATCCGGGTTCGAAATACCTCATCGCTTCCTGGAGGGAACTGGTCATGGCGCGAATCTTAGCCTTCGCTAACAAAAAATCCAGGCTGTCTTGCGGTTCTCGTTTCGACAGTCCCGAAAGCCGGTTTTCGATGTCGGCGATTCGTTCAATCGTAAGCGGGTGGGTGCGCAGATAGGACGGCGCGTTGCTTTCCACGGGTCTGGTGGCGCGTTGCAGACGCTCGAAAAAGCTGGCCATTCCGCTCGGGTCGAAGCCTGCGGCGGCTAGTGTTTGCAGCCCAACGCGGTCGGCTTCCCGCTCATGTTCACGCGTAAAATCGAGCTGATTCTGTATGGCCGAAGCTTGCGCCGTGGCGATGGCGGCTTGGGATACTTGCGCGTTTGACCGCGCCGCCAGGATGGCGACCGCTAGCGCGGCAAGCGATGTCAGCAGCGTGGTTTTTTGGCCCGCGATAATCCTTGCGATGTGTCGCTGTGTCACGTGAGCGACTTCATGGCCCAGCACGCCGGCAAGTTCCGATTCGTTCTGCGCGGCGAGTATCAGTCCGGTATGGACGCCGATGAAGCCGCCAGGCAGTGCGAAAGCATTTAACGATGGGTCCATGATCACAAAGAATTCGAATTCCTGGCCCGAAGCTGGTGTCGCGCGCACAAGTCGCATGCCGAGGCTTTGCAGATAGGCAGTGAGCTCGGGGTCATCCAAATAACTTCGATCGGTTCGAACCTCGCGCATGATCTGCTGGCCAAGGGCGCGTTCCTGGCGTATCGGCAGAGCGGCTTCGGAGGTGTCTCCCAGGTCCGGAAGACCTTCGGGGTATAAGGGTGTTGTAACGGCCATAAGGATGGCCATTGCTAGGGCTCTATAACGCATGGGTGGCTTCAGTCCTGGATCCGACGTTGATCGCTCTCAGGACAAGGGGGAAATTAATCTCTTGTCCATGTTATCGCATCGCCGGGTTATCACTAACGGTCATATCTAGGATAATAACCGGCAAAGCGCGCAACTTCCTACCTCTTGTCGGATCACGACCTGTAACTATTTGTAAATATCATGCCAAATAAAAAGCAATTTACTCACTTCGACGAGCAGGGCAAGGCCCAAATGGTGGATGTCGGCGAAAAAGCGGAAACCCAACGGATTGCGCGTGCGACGGGGCGCATTGTGATGTTGCCTGAGACGCTGAAAATGATTCTCGCGGGCACAGCGAAGAAGGGCGATGTATTAGGCGTGGCGCGCATCGCGGCCATACAGGCGGCCAAGCGTACGTCGGACTTGATTCCACTTTGTCATCCGCTAATGTTAACCAAGGTGGTTGCGACGTTTACGCCGATGGAGGCGGAGTCTTATATCGAGTGTGAAGTTGTCGTCGAGACTGTCGGTAGGACTGGCGTTGAAATGGAGGCGCTGACGGCGGTTAACGTCGCATTGCTCACCATCTATGACATGTGTAAGGCCGTTGATCGAGGGATGCGGATGGATGCGATTCATTTGGTCGAAAAGCAAGGCGGAAAAAGCGGGCATTGGCGGAGCGAATGAGCGGGGCCTTGCGCAAAATAGAGATCGTTCACGCTGGTTCTAGTCGGCAGATCGAGCAGGTTCGCACACTATTCATCGAATACGCGCAATCGTTGGGCTTCAGTCTTTGCTTTCAGGGGTTTGACGAAGAGTTGGCGGGTTTGCCTGGGAAGTACGCGCCGCCGTCGGGGCGTTTGTTGTTGGCGTTACGGGATGGACAGCCCGCCGGGTGCGTTGGATTGCGTGTTCTGGATGACCGCGTTTGCGAGATGAAGCGGTTGTACGTACGTCCTGAATGTCGAGGATTGCAAATCGGACGACTGCTAGCCGACGCAATTATCAAGGAAGCGAAAGCCATCGGTTACTCAGCGATGCGCCTGGATAGATTGCGTAGCATGACGACGGCCAAAAGCATATATCAGTCGTTTGGCTTTCGCGAAATTCCGCCTTATTACAACAATCCGCTGGAGGGAGTTGAATACCTGGAGCTGCGATTAGAGTAATAGCCTATAGATTAATCCCGCCGCCGCGCACGCTCCAATCACCGGAATCACGCCAACCTTAAAGCGGAAGAGCGCCACGAACGCGGCCAAACCGATGAGCGCCGCAGTCCACTCGAATTGTCCTGAAAATGGCGCCGCTGAGTTCGCGGACGGCCACAGCACATGCCATGCGAAGAAAACCGCCAAGTTGACAATGACGCCAACGACGGCCGCCGTAATCGCCGTGAGCGGCGCGGTGAATTTGATATCGTCGTGTGTGGATTCAACCAGCGGCCCGCCGAGCAGGATGAACACAAACGACGGCAGAAATGTGAAGAACGTGGCGACCGTTGCTCCCATCGCGCCTGCCCAGAACAGCGCATCGGGGCATAGCGCTTCCTTGCTCCAACCGCCAACAAATCCAACAAAGGCGACCACCATGATGAGCGGTCCCGGCGTTGTTTCCCCGAGCGCCAAGCCATCGATCATTTGCGTTGCTGTGAGCCAAGTGTAATTCTCTACCGCTCCTTGATAGACGTAGGGTAGAACCGCATACGCCCCGCCAAACGTTAGCAGCGCCGCCTTGGTGAAAAACCAGCCCATTTGCGTGAAGGCGCCGGTCCAGCCGAAGCGCCAAGTCAAAATAGCGAGCGCGCCCGCCCAAAGGATCAGACCAATTGCAAAAATTGCGGCTAATTTATTTCGGTCAAGGCGGGCATGCGCTGGGGTAGGCGTGTTGTCGTCTATCAGCGCGGGACCAGAGGAAACGTTGCCAGAGCCATGGCCGCCACCGGCCCGAAATTTTTCAGGCGCAAACTTTCCGCCGATAGCCCCAATCACCGCAGCGGCCAGCACGATGATGGGGAAGGGGGTCTCCAATGCAAAAATGGCAATGAAGGAAGCTGCGGCGATTCCCCAGGTCCATGCGTTTTTCAGGGCTCGTGAGCCGATGCGGTAAGCGGCGAAAAGCACAATGGCTGTCACCGCTGGCTTGATGCCGTAAAGCATTCCCGCTATCGCAGGCAATTGTCCAAACGCCAGATAGATCCAGGAGAGCGTGATCAGAATAAATACCGATGGCAGTACGAATAATCCGCCAGCGATGATTCCTCCCTTCACCCCATGCATCAGCCAACCGATATAAGTGGCGAGTTGCTGCGCCTCGGGGCCTGGCAAAACCATGCAGTAATTGAGCGCGTGTAGAAAGCGCCGTTCGGATATCCACCGTCGGCGCTCCACCAATTCTTCGTGCATGATAGCGATTTGGCCCGCTGGCCCTCCGAAGCTGATAAAGCCAAGTTTTAGCCAGAAGCGAAAAGCTTCGCCAAAACTGACGTTGGCGGGGCGAATGGGAACAGCTGCGGATGTCATCTTTATTCCGTTTTCTATGGCGGCGCGGGATTCGGGTGCATATAACGTTATTCAAACTTATGCAAAACCTGCTGAGCGGCATTGCGCCTGCGCTCATACTGTCTGCGTCGGCGCGCCTCACTGGCGGTTATGCGTAAGGATCGGGAAGTTATTCCGTACCCGATCCTAAGTTTCTATGGGGGTTGGCAATCTAACGCAGGACTTGATCTGCATCAATAGCGCGCTGCAGACTTTGTCTATAATTCACCCAGTAGTAAAACGATTAATTCCAAGGAGACAAAATGTTTCGAATATTATTGGCGGCTGACGGCTCGGAAAACTCTCTTCGTGCGGTGGATTACCTAGTGCAGTTTCTACGCGGATACAAAGAAGCTCCGGAAGTGTATTTGGTGAACGCACAGCCTTCGTTACCCGGCAATGTGACGATGTTCGTTGGAAGTAAAGAGGTCAAGCAATATCACGACGAAGAGGGCGCCAAGGCGCTGGCTCCGGCGAAAGCGAAGCTGGACGCGGCAGGTATTTCATACGTGTCTCATATCGGTGTAGGCGAGCCTTCCCATGTCATAACGGCCTATGCGAAAGAGAAGAATTGCAAACAAATCGTCATGGGAACGCGTGGCCTCGGTAGCCTTGGCGGTATGTTTCTTGGTTCCGTGACAACCAAGGTTGTCCATCTTTCGGAAGTTCCGGTGCTGTTAGTGAAGTAACGGGCTTCAATTTACCTTCCCTCCCGATGGCAGGGGGGAAGGTCAGCCGGTTTGTCAGCTTACTTCCGTCGTATCGCTTTCAACTCTAACTCCAGCTCTCGAATTCGTTCCATTAACATCAGAACCAGAGCAAGTCCGTGAATATCCAGGTCGAGATCGCTTTGAAGTCGATGTGCCGTGCGCGCGACCGATAGGCACTCAGCGCTGAACCGCCAGCTTTGAGCATCCACCGGCGTAATTACCCCGCTCTCCACGAGTTCACGAAGATCTACTTCTTCCAGCCCAGACAGTTCAATCAATTCCGAGAACGAAATTGTTTGTCGTGCATCCAGCCAGATCACTTCAACCGCCGCCATTGGTGACCTCCTGCCTAAAATGCTCGCGCGGATCGAAGTTGGACGATTCCGCGAGTTGCTTGAACAAAGTGCGCTCGTGGTCGTTTACGACAGGCGGGATGACGATTTGAATAATCGCGAATAGATCGCCGGCCCCGGATCCCGGTTTTGAAAGGCCGCGGTTGGTTAACCGCAGCTTCTGACCGCTACGCGTTCCGGCCGGAATTTTTAGACGCACTGCGCCATCGAGAGTTGGAGCCTGAACCTCAGCTCCCAGCACCGCCTCCCACGGTGCGATGGGAACATCCAAGGATAGGTCATGCCCGCTGACCCGAAATAGCGGGTGAGGGAGCAACTCGACCGTGAGATATAGATCGCCATCGCGCCCGCCATTTTTTCCTGCGCCGCCCTTTCCGGGGATTCGTAATCGCTGGCCTTCGGTCGCGCCTTTCGGGATGCGCGTCTTTATGCGTCGAGGCGTTCGTCGTGGAAATCCGCTATTGTCATATTCCTGCGTGACCAGATCGAGATTGATTTCGGCGCCCCGATGCGCCTCCTCCAACGTGATACGGGCTGTTGCTTCTAGGTCTTGTCCTGGCATGGCGCTCGATGGTCCGCCGCGGCGGCCTTGTCCGCGGCCCGCTAATCCGGCGAATAGATCGGCAAGGTCGAAATCCTCGAACGAGAAGCCGCCGCTGCCGAATTGTTGCGACCATTCGGGCGAGGGTTGGAAATCTTGGCCTTGTTGGTAGTTTCCGAGGCGGTCGTAGGCAGCTCGCTTTTCCGAATCTCGTAGCGTTTCGTACGCTTCGGAGACTTCCTTGAAGCGTTCCTCGGCGTTCAATTCTTTTGATACGTCTGGATGAAACTTGCGAGCAAGTTTTCGGTAAGCCTTTTTGATTTCCTCTTCGGAAGCGGTGCGTGAGACACCGAGAATGTTGTAATAGTCTTTATATTTCATGGTGACTTGAAAATAGGCGGCCGCTACTAATTAAAGTAGCGGCCGCCTAATGAATTTTCAAGTGCCTTGAGGGTTCTCTTGAAGCAAACCGGACGATGTCTCGCTAATTTTTTCGTGTCATGTATCGACCTCGTGGGAGGCTATCCATGCCAAACAAAAGACGCGAGTAGCCAGCCACCGCACATTGATCCATAAAGCATGAGCGATGGAGCGCCTACTTTAAAATCTTGAGAAGATGGGATGGCGGCAAAGAGCAGATTCGCTGTTAGGAAGACTGAAAGAATCCAAAACGGGATTACTCCCTTGGTCCAAAATGGAATGGCGAAGTGAATCATCGAGAGCCAAGCCAAGGGTAGAAGAAGGAGCGGGGCCATGGCGACAAACGCGCCGTTCAACATGTTTATGCCGGTAAAGGACACCGATCCCAGAATTAAAGAGTTGCCTTGGCGCTTTGGTAAAACGTTGAAGCCTTGTGGTTTTCCCAAGAGTAAAAACCCGACCACGTAATGCGCGGCTTCATGCGCAATAGTTCCGGGCAGCGTGACAAATGCGAGAGACACCATTGATGATCGGAACCGATGGAGCGCGACGTACATGAGGAAGGTAAGCACTGCGCTGGGCAAAAAGCCATTTATATTTAGATAGGGCTGTAGATATTCCATGTGTTTCTCTTCGCTGGTTATTCTCTATTCGCGAACGCATTTTGCGTGGCGGCAGTCGGCTGTTGGTAGCGGACCTGTCTATCAATAAGCAAGGGCTATACCATGGCGCCACAGGCGAGTTGTTGTTGTAACGCGATGATTTATAAAGTGGAGTGTCTGGAGGGTATTCGGGCGAGTTTCACCCGTGGAAAAGTTGACGGCGGCGGAGTTGCAAAAATGCGAGTTCGAGTGCGGGACGAAGATAATTTTAGAAATGTGGGTTGACCATTACAGCGATTTTTGACTTCGTGTATGGGACCACTCTCGGGCCTGCTCTTGTCGACCCGACCTTGGCGCCCGTCAATGAACTCACAAATCGCTGTAAACGCATACTCCGGCGCGTCCGCGGCGTTTAGAAGCGTGAAGTCGAAGACCTTCGGGAAAATCGGTCTGTCAGCAATCGCAGGACCAGGACGGTTATTACGGCTGCGCAGAAATCCGTCAACAAATCTCCGGGATCCGCAGCTCTGCCTGGAAGAAAAGCCTGATGAATTTCATCGAATACGCCAAGCACTGTAACGATAGCGACGATGCTGATAGGTCGCTTGCCTCCAGTGCCGATCCATAGCAATAACGTCAGTGTTGAAAAGAGGACGAAGTGCGCCAATTTGTCCCACGGGGGGGGAATCAATCCAACAGCAAAGGGCTTGGAGCCAAGGTGGTAAAGTAAGGCGAAAAGCGCTGTTGCGGTCGCGTAGGACAAAGCGCGTATCGGCGTTCGCGCAAGGCTAAGCGCAATGATATTTTTGTATGTTGAGTCTTTCTTAAGCATTTCTTTCTCTAATCTCCCAAGTACGTTGCCCCCTTGTTTCAAGGAGCAAGAATCGGGCCCTACAGACTGGATTCCGCTTCTTCGAGTTGGGAAAAACGAACTGGTAGAATTTTCCTCGTGGTGATTTTGCTGTCGCTCTCTTTTTCAACCAGGATTAAATGCTGTTTGTCGGGAAGCCCCGTTGGCAGCACCATTTTTCCTCCTGGTTTTAACTGAAGGATTAAATGCGGTGGAATGAAATCGGCGGCTGCCGTCACGATTATCTTGTCGAAAGGGGCGCATTCCGGCCACCCTTTGTAACCATTACCGACTTTCAATGTAATGTTGTGATAACCCGCTCGGCTGAGGCGTTGTTCCGCCAACTCGGAAAGATCGTCGATGATTTCCACGCTATAGACCTTTTTAGCCAGTTCCGCGAGGACTGCCGCCTGATATCCAAGCCCTGTGCCGATTTCCAGCGCAACGTCTTGCGGACTAAGCGCGAGTAAATCAGTCATCAAGGCGACGATGAAGGGTTGCGAGATGGTCTTGTCGAAGCCTATGGGAAGCGGGCGATTCAGGTAGGCATAAGGCTGGAGTTCGACGGGAACGAATTGATGCCGTGGAACTTTACCCAGGACTTCCACGACCCTTCGATCAAGGGCCGCCTTGCCGATCTGTGCGCAAACATAAATCGTTTCCGCCATGACCTCAACGATCATGTGCTGGCGCAGCTTGAAAAAAATATCCGTGCTCATGGCGGCCCTCCTTGTAGATGCGAGAGCTTCTACTTGGTTGAGCCTATGTTACGCCTACAAGTATGCGGCGAGTCGATTTCCGCTCTGGATGTTTCATAAATCGTGCGAGCCCTCACTGGTTTTTGATTCGTAGGAAAATTTTGCTCAGTTGGGCGTATGAGTGACCACGCCGCTTCTTCACAAAGTTTCCTATGAATCAAAATCTATCGCGATCATCTCGCCAATTTATAAAAAATTCGGGTTAGATGATTTTCTCGCCGTTCCCTTTGACAGCTTGATATTCCGAAAAGATTCCCTGGTTGACCACTCGACGAACGTTCTCGAATCCGCATGCTTGAAGCGTTGCAATAACGCTTTCGGGAGGGACGCATGCTTCGATGGTGTCCCAATAGTATTGCCATAGTCTTACTGTATCGCCGGAGCGCACGAATAAACGTCCGACCGACGGCACGATGCCGCGCATGTATGTTTTCAACAACGCCTTTCCAAAGCGGCTTTTCGGCGGAGTGATTTCGAGCAGACAAATCCGGGCGCCGGGTTTTAGTACACGGTGAAATTCGCGAAACGCGACCGATAGATCGGTGATGTGCCGGAGCGCATAGCCCATGCTCAGGAAATCAAACGATGCATCAGGAAAAGGAATTTCTTCGGCCCGTCCTTGCATTAGACGAACGCCAGTCGGAACCTTTGCGCTTTCCAGCATGCCCGGACTAGGATCAACGCCAACAACAAGGTTCGCATCGCCAACGATGCGGACAGCTTCACGCGCGACGAGCCCCGTGCCGACGGCCACATCGATTACTCGCATTTTCGGACTCAGGCCCGCGCGCTGCAGCGCCTGGCCTCGATACCAGGAGCCGCTGCCTAAGCCCAGCAGGCGCTCCATACGGTCGTAATCGGGCGCCGTGTGGTCAAAAATATCCAGTAGGAATTTGTTTTTTTCCTCGGCGTTGTTGTAATAAGCGGTCATCGTGGGAATTGGAGATTCTACGTTTTGTGGTGACATAGCTTTCGGCTGATTGGAGGGGGTGAATTCGGAGTGTTTGGGCATTATCACTTACCTTTAGCAAGTCTGGAGTAGTAGGGGGTAATGCAATTCCCAAACAATAATGAGCTTATGTAGTTTAGGGACTCTCGAACAATAAATTGCCCATTCTGTCTGGCCGTGGCTGGCGCGCTGCTGCGTTGCCAATCGCTTGCAGTGAACGGCACTGCGGCGCGCTTGACTGGCGCCTCTTGTGCCCTTCGGGTATGCATCGCATCCAGCCACAACCGCCAAAATGGACAATTTATTGTTCGAGAGTCCCTTATTGCTGCAAAAGCCATTGAGCTTGGAGTGTATAGATCAAGCTCGCACGAAGGGCTCCGGCTGCTTATGCAACAATTCCGCGAATGCTTCCGCGGAAAGTGGAACGCTGTAGTAGAAGCCTTGCGCGGCAAGGCAACCGCGCGCTTTTAAAAACATGATTTGCTGCAAATTTTCAACTCCCTCGGCGACGATTTTCAAACGTAGACTTTGAGCCATGGCGATGATGGCGCTAACGATCGCCGTGTCGTTGGGATCGCTTCCTATTCCGCCGACGAAGGATTGGTCGATCTTGAGCGCGTGGATGGGGAAGCGTTGCAGATAGGCCAAGCTCGAATATCCAATCCCGAAGTCGTCCACGGATAGCTGCACGCCCATTTCGCTAAGCTGGTTCAGCGCAGTGATGTTGTCTTCGCTGGGTTGCATCAACATGCGTTCAGTAATTTCCAACTCCAACGCATTGGCGGGTAACCCCGCGCTGTCTAGCGCGGCCGTCACCATGGCTGTGAAATTGGGTTGATAAAATTGTCGTGACGATACATTGACCGCCATGCGCAAATCCGGCGCGCCGGCGTCTCGCCAACATCGCAATTGCTCGCAAGCCTTGTATAACGCCCATTCGCCAATAGGCAGTATTAACCCTGTTTCCTCGGCAACCGAAATGAAATCACTGCACGAGATGGGTTCCCCCCCAGCGCGCCGCCAACGCAGTAACGCTTCCGCCGAGAATATCTTGCCGGTTTCCAGGTCTACTTGCGGCTGGTAGTAGAGAACGAGCTCGCCGAGCGCGAGCGCCTGACGCAGCTTGGTCGCCAATGCTAACCGTTGTTGCACGGCCGTGTTGAGCGCTGAGGTGAAGAATTGGTAATTGCTGCGACCTTTTTCTTTTGCATAGTACATCGCGGTGTCGGCCGCTCGCATCAGCGCTTCGGCGTCACCGCCATCGGCGGGATAAAGGCTGATGCCGATGCTGCAACTTACATGCAATTCATGGCCGTCCACGATGAAAGACTGCTCCAAGGCGTCCAATGCTTTCTGCGCCACCACCGCCGCGTCATTGCCGTTGACGACGTTGGGAAGGCTGATGACGAATTCATCGCCGCCTAAACGAGCCACGCTATCGCCTTCGCGCAAGCAGCGCTGTAGGCGTCTGGTCGCTTTTTGCAGTAAACGGTCGCCAATTTGATGGCCAAGCGAATCGTTGATGTTCTTGAAGTAATCCAGGTCGATAAAGATCACCGCCACCAATGTCTGGTTTCGATGCGCCTGGGCGATCGCCTGGTTCACGCGATCCCTTAGCAGCATGCGATTGGGCAATCCGGTGAGCATGTCGTGATGCGCCATGTAACGAATACGCTCCTCTTGCTGCTTGCGTTCCGTTACGTCGTAAACTGTCGATCGACTCATGACAAATTCGCCAGCCGCATCTCCGACGACGGATGCGTTTAGCAGAACCCACATGATGTTGTTGTCTCGACGAATAAGCTGAAACTCGGCGTCCCGCACAATGCTTTGTGTTTTCAGCTTGCCGAAGGCTTCTTCGTAACTCTTGGCGCTCTCAGGCGTGAGGAAATCGGAAAACTTACGCTTTCCGATGACTTCCTCGCGGCTATATCCAAGCCATTGCAATTCGGTATCGTTTATTTGGACGATCACGCCGTTTTTATTGACCGAGTGGTATCCGCAAGGCGCATTGTTGTAGAGATCGAAAATCTCCTCGGCGGACTTTTTCAACGCTTGCTGCGCCCATGTGCGTTCATTGACTTCCGCTTTTAGGCTGGCGTTGGCCTGAGCTAGCTCATTCGTGCGGCGCGCGACCCGTTCCTCCAGGTCATCGTAGGCATGTTGAAGCGCTGTTTCCGTTCGCTCTCGAATGGCGATTTCCTGTTGCAAGCGATTATTTTGCTCGGCAAGTTGCTTTTGTGTTCTACGTAAGCTCAGTTGCGTGTTAACCCGGGCCAACACCTCGGCGATTTGAAAGGGCTTGGTGACGTAATCGACCCCGCCTGCCGCGAAACCCATGAGCTTATCGCTTGTTTCAGACAGCGCAGTCATGAAAATCACGGGGATATCCCGGGTGGTTTCAATCGACTTCAGGCGACGACAGGCTTCAAATCCATCCATTTCCGGCAACATCACATCGAGAAGAATGAGATCTGGTAATACAAACTGAGCGCGCGTAATGCCCTCTTCGCCATTTTGTGCAACTGCTACCTGAAAGCCGAGGCTTTCCAAATGGCCGACCAGTATGCCCAGATTAGATGGTGTGTCGTCCACGATTAAAATGGTTTGGCCGTCCGAGACGACTGATGGGGTTACGTTCATAGCGCTATCATGAAAGTTGCTTTAACAATGCAGGCGTGGACTGCATGCTCCTGGAGCCAATTTGGCGGCTTCTGAGAAATTGTGAGTAAATCTACGTTGGTGAGTTCCGCGAGCAAATTCGCAGTGCTTCGCGGTTTGGCGGACCTGCCTCAATGCGTCTCGGCTAGTTAAGGATCGGGTACGAAATAACTTCCCGATCCTAAGTGCCACGCATGTACTCTTCCACCATGTCCAGAATAGCTTGGGACTGATAACCTTTGGCAAGGTGATGCAGTTTGTCAGCAAAGGAACGATATTGGTCATCCAGCGACGCGAGATGATCCGCCCACTGACGAATGTCTCGCATATTGCCGGCCAAGGCTAACACATACAATATCTGCATCTCTTCATA
>DATLHW010000242.1:0-14742 GCA_035539675.1 Burkholderiales bacterium
CAACCAGCGCCCAGACAGAGAAATTTGATTCCCCAACGCTGCTCAGGCTGAACGTTCAGATAAAGCTGATGAATGATGACGACGCCGATCAACGCCAGAACCATTCTCCCCATTATTCCGGTGAAGTAATCGGGAATCGAGAATGCCTGCAAGACATCGGGCGTACGGAAAAGAATCAACGCAATCAGCGATAGGCAAAATGCGCCGATGGCAAGAGCAACAACTCGTATCGCTCGCTGCAACGACTGATGGCGAATGCCCGCGACAGCGAGCACGGTGATTAAGAAAGCAAGCCAAAAAGCATCACGAAAGATTTCAGCAAGGTCCGCGATAAGAAGCGCGGGACGTCCAACCGCCACCTGATAAGCAGCGACAGAAGCCCAGAGTGTTGACATCGCAGCGGCGGCGGTAAGCAGCGCCCCTTGGATCCGGCCCCGCCAACTCATCAGCATCAGTGTCGTCAAAACACCGAAGGCGATTGCGGCAAGTCCGTAGCTGAAGGTTCCTATTTGCACTATCCTAGATTCCGCAGTTGACCGCTTATTGCCAATGGAAACATATTGTATATGCGAGCATTTTCGTTCTTTTGCGCTTCACCAAATGGATGAACACGCTACACACCCGAGTGTGCGTTCAACTGCGGAATCTAGGATTATCCGTTAGCGTAACCGCACGTAAGTGGAAAAGCCATTCGATCTGACGACGCATTTACGACAAGTTGCAGGAAGAATCCAGACGTCAGGCCGATTGGCTCGGACATACGAATAAGAGCATGCAATAGAGTTACCGGAACGCCACGCTAACGGGCGCCTTTGCCCCATAGCACCACCTGCACGGTTTCAAAAAGAATCATGATGTCGAGAAATAACGTGTGATTCTTCACGTAATAAAGATCGTATTGCAATTTCTCGATTGCATCTTCCAGGGAAGCGCCATAGGGATATCGAACCTGCGCCCATCCGGTGATCCCCGGTTTGATGCTATGGCGAGCATTATAGTAAGGGATTTCCTTGGCCAATTCGCTGACAAAAAATGGCCGTTCGGGACGAGGCCCCACGAAGCTCATTTCGCCGCGAAGCACATTAAAGATTTGCGGCAGTTCATCGATTCGAAGTTTACGGATGACTCGTCCCACACGAGTGGTTCGATCATCCTGGGCCGATGCCCAACGAGGCTTCCCGTCCTTCTCCGCATCTTTCTTCATGCTTCGAAATTTCAGGATATCGAAAGGCCGCCCACCTTGGCCTACGCGTTGTTGACGATAGAAAATCGGCGCCCCATCTTCCATCAGTATCAATAGCGCGGTGACAATCGTAAACGGCAAGGTCATGAGAAGAAGCATGAGACTTGCGACCACATCGAATGCCCGCTTCACGATTTCTCGTATCGTATCCTGACGAAACCCGTCGCCAAACACCAACCAACTGGCGTTCATGGAGTCGATTCGCAACTGCCCACGTTCCCGCTCATAAAAGCTGGACAATTCGGTCACCTTGACGCCGGTAAGCTTGCATTCGAGGAGCTCCTGCATGGGCAATCCGCCGCCGCGACGCTCACGCACTGCAATAATGATCTCGGTAACGACATGCTTCCTGACCGCCGCAAGTAGCGAAGCCTCTTCCGACAAAATCCGGGATGGCTGAACGTGATGCTGAGTCGCGAGCAGGGGGAGAAAGCCGACGATGTTCAGATTTGTTCCAAAATGGGTGCGTCGAGCCAGCAAATCCACATTGACTGCCCTGGTGCCGGTTCCCAGTACCAGGATGCGACGCTCGAAGATTCCCAGTCGAGTCCAACGAAAGAAAGCAAGCCTTAGACAAATGACTGCGCCAAACGCTATGAACCATGAAAGTCCAAATGCGCCTCGTCCTAAATAAAGATTGGGCAGCAGATAAAAAATCAAGGTCATGACGCCAAGGCCGACGAGGAAAGCGATGACCAATCGGACCATCATGCCCATCGCGCCATCCGGCAGATCAGCGCTATACAGCCCAACAGCCGCCATCACGCCCAACATCACTAGGGCGAAACTGAATGCCTGTAAAGGCAAATCTGTGGGTAGTAAGTAAAAATCCCCGACCGGATCGTAAAAACGGATCGCGGCGCCCCCGTATATAGACGCTACAAACACCATCGCTTCGAGCCCAAAAAGCAAGAGTAGGTTTGTAGGTACGTAATGGCTAAATAATCTAATCACGCAATTTTTCGCGGCAAGTAGCCGCCCCCCTTAGCAAAAGGAATGTTTACGCGCCTGTCATACGAGATTTGAGCAGATCCCACAGGCGCTCCAAAGCCGACGTAAACGTCGAACTAATTTTTCTATTGAGAAATATTTGAATAAGTAATCACGAGCCGTATTTAGAGATTTTCATACTTTATTTCGGAAACCAAACGCCCCCGAAGGATTGGGATTGTTGGTAAGGAACGGTAAAAGAATAATTTGCGGATTTGGATGCGTTTTGCGGGATGCGATGCAAGGCGTCCCGAAGCGTCGTGTAGCAAGACTACACAAGAGAGGGACAACGCAGCAGCGCGCCCGCAAAACGCTAGACAAATCCGCAAATTATTCTTTTACCGTTCCTAAGCCCACGGCAATAGCGGGAACAGAGTATAAGCAAGTCGCTCTCCGCATAATTAATAAATTCACAAATAGCGCCACTCGTCAGCGCGACCACCGTTTACTCAATTTTCATCGGAAGAATAACCATTTGCTGTCCTCTCAGATGCAAGATCCGCTGCATGGCGAGCGGAGTCTGGTTATGCAAGGAGCGAGTAAACCAGTTGTCGTGAACAAAGACGAGTTTGCTAGCAAAGAAAACGCAATTGGGATATTCCCCCGAAACTTTGTCCACTAGCTTGGTAAGCTCTTGAACGCGGTCGGTCCCATAAGATTCATAAGACGTTGCGGCAATGTCATGCTGGTGGCAAAAATTGACATAGTATTCCAGCGACGCATGCGTTTCCCTTTGGAGCTCATCCAAGGCGCCATCGGCGCCATAAGCGGCAGTATCAACGGCGCCAACGCTAAGAAAAACAAAATTTTTAAAGTTGCCAGGGAAAAGCCGTTGCACCCAAAGCATGGTATGCATGCCAGCGCCCCGGCTTCGACTAACCATGAATACAGCGGTTGGGGCGCCGCGATCAATCTCGGGTGGATTTTCCACCGGTTCGCATGGAGCCGCCGTGAAGATTTCATCAATTTTCCGGATTTGAGTTCGCGTCTGAGTGTAATGCCGTTTGATAAGCACACAGAATCCAATGACTCCGCCTGTGATAAGCGCCGCTAACCAACCACCCTTGGCGAATTCGGTATATAGCAGCGCGCAAAAAATCGTCCCCGTGATAGCGAATCCCAGTCCTGACAAACATAAATTCACCCACCAACCCGGCAAATCCTTGCGCCGCCGTAACCAAAATAAGCACAATCCAAAAAGGGATATTGAGAAGGTTAGAAATACGTTAAGCGCGTAAATAACCGCCAGAAGCGCAACCTCGCCGCGCGTATAAATCAGAATCGCGATAGCGGCCATGCCCATTAAAAACACGCCGTGTTTGGTGACAAGTCGACTCGATAGTGACGAAAATTGATTGGGCACCCATTGGTCCACCGCCATATTGGCGAGGACGGCGGGACCGCCAAGAAAGCCTGTATTAGCCGCCACGAGCAAGAGCCCCCCCGCGGAACCCAAGACCAAGGGCAACAGGTAAGTAGTCCAATCTATTCCGAACAACGTCCACTCGGCAAGAATGGAGCGGAACACCACGGCGTTCAAAGTTTGTCCCGCGACTGGCTGCACGTTCCACAGCACGTAAAGCAACATGATTCCGCTAGCGGCTATGGCAAGCGAAGAGGCCACATAGAACATGGTGAGTTTGCCCGTTCTCACACGCGGCTCCTTCAGCGTATTCACATTGTTAGTGACGGCCTCCAACCCCGTGTAGGTCGCGCCGCTAGCTGCGTACGCCAGCATCACGATCCAAATCACGTAGTGCCAACCCCGATCGTCGGCAAGAGACTTGGTTTGCGTCACAACCTCGGGAATCAGCGTCGGAAAATTGCTCGCATGCGCGACGACGCCATAGCCAATGAGAAGGGCGTGGAGCACGACGAAGGCCATAAACACCGGCATCAATATGCCGATCGCTTCCTTCATTCCCCGTAAATTGAGATAAATCAACAAGACAATGAGCGCGACCTCGACATTCAGCTTGGTGTCGCTCGACACATGGAACAAGCTTCCCAAGGTGTCCACACCCGACGCCACCGATATCGTGATGGTAAGCACGTAGTCAACAATGAGGGCGGAACCGGAAACGAGGCCGGCGGTGGGACCAATCAATACGGTCGCCACCTTGTAACCGCCGCCACCGCTAGGAAATAAGTCGATGACCTGGTTGTAGGCCAACGCGATAATAAATACAGTCGCCGCCAGGGCGAAGCACATGTAGATCCCGAGATAGCTATGTTCGCCCAGTGCACGATAGGTAAGCTCAGGCCCGTAGGCAGAGGAAGACAGTCCGTCAGCGCCGAGTCCCACCCAAGCAAAGAAAGCGATCAAGGTAACAGCGTGGCGTGTTTCCGGTTTAAGGGGATCATGTGGCGGGCCGAACAATATGTGGCGAAGCCGAAGAAAAAAATTTGACTGGGTCGATGTATTTAACATGGGTATCGGCGAATCCGAGGCGCGCGCGCCTCCAGAGTTTGTTTTATGGGCAGTTCCGTTTGCGCAACAGCGACGAGCGCTCATCCACAGTATCGCGGTTCACTCGATTGACATGGCTAATTCGTGCACCAAGTTCTTGGCGCCTTTCAGATTCACACGGCGGCGTCCAGGCAAGCACGAAATAACTCATAACAGGCGTTAGCTGCTCGCTTTCATCATTTAGTATTCAGAATTTTTTCAATCCGCCGTGCAAACACGGTCATTTCCTTTACGGCTTGTTTGTCGCCCTTCGTTTCGGCAACCAAAATCCCTTCCTGATAGGCAGACAAAGCCTCTTCTAATCGCCCAGCCTCCCTGAATGCTGCGCCCAGCTGTTTCCAAGCGGCGGAAAACATAGGGTCTTGCTCTACCGCCTTAAGGAGATGCGCCAACGCATGCGTTGTGTCTTTGACCTTTAAATACTCGTTGCCCAGACTGAAGCGCAATAAAGCATTGTCCCGCGGGCCACCCAAGAGCTTCTCCAGATTGGCGATTAGCTGAGTTGTCATCCTTCCCCCTACTTCGGGAGCATCGAAAGAATCGCGATTCTATGCTTTTGATGGGGGGTGAGGCAAAACCGATGCGCCGTGTACTCGAACGAGCGGTAGCGCATGCAAACGCAAACGCGGCCCTACAAGGGCATTGGGCGCCAGAGGCTCCTTATGTTATTGCGACCCGGATTCCTCAGTGCGTCCCGCTGGCTTGATGCCAAGCTGCTTCAACTTCCGATATAGGTGCGTTCGCTCCAGCCCCACACGCTCCGCCACTCGGGACATGTTGCCGCCCGCTTCACGAATGTGATACGCAAAGTAATGCTGCTCAAAGGCGTCACGCGCTTGTCGAAGCGGTAGGTCAAGCGGCAAATCCAGGGTAGGGCAGGCATCAGCCTTCACAGGATCGAATTCTGGCGCGATACGATTTACATCCGTTACGGTGATCTCTGTTCCCAATGCTGTATTAGCGAGGCTTTTCACCGCATTCGTAAGCGCAGGCAGGTTCCCGGACCAGGGCAGGTTGCGCATGGCGTTTAGCGCTGCGACCGAAAAAGTCCGTAAAGGCACTTCCTTCGTCTCCACCATTTGTGTGAGCAGCAAGTTAACGATATCGGGAATGTCTTCCTGGTGGTCGCGTAACGCCGGAACTCGAACTGTCATGCCGGACACGGCGTTAAATACCGCCGGCTCGAACTGCCCTTGCGTGACAAGGGATGAAAGCGAGCCCGTTGCCCCACAAATCAGTCGGACGTTAGATTTTTCCAACTTGCCGATGAGCTGTAGCAATCCGCGCTGCTCGCGACGATCCAATCGAGTCAGGTCTTCAATGAAGAGCGTGCCGTCCTTCGCGGTATTAAGCGGCTCGAACGCGTTTTCGGCAAGCCATTCAGTACCAGCAGGCTCTACCCATGGCGTATTGGCGCCATGGGCATAGCGTGCGCAGATCGCAAAGCCAGCGCCCGGCTCTCCAACAAATAGCAATGGTTGACGGCTATTCGCGACTTGATCGAGACGTCGGCGAAGGTCCTGCATCGCCACTGATTTACCTAACTGCATCAAAGTCAGTCCCGTGCGCACGCGCGGCGTATTGGCCCGCAAAGCGCGACCGACAGCGGCAAGGAGTTTTGGCAAACTAATCGGCTTTTCGAGAAAATCGAACGCGCCGATGCGAGTCGCCTCGACCGCCGTATCGATGGTGCCGTGGCCAGACATCATAATCACCGGCATTGTGAGCTGCCCCGAACTAGCCCATTCCTTGAGTAGCGTGATGCCGTCAGTATCCGGCATCCAAATATCCAATAGCGCCAGATCGGGCCGACCTTCCTTTCGCGCGGCTCTGGCGGCCGCGGCATTTTCCGCCAACCGCACGCTATAACCTTCGTCGCGAAGAATTTCCGAGAGCAATTCGCGGATACCTATTTCGTCATCAACCACCAGAATCTGATTCAATGCCATTTCAAATTTTCCTAATGCTAAGGATCGTGTACGACATAACTCCCCGATTTGTTCTGCGTCTGGCGGGCGCGCTGCTTCGTTGCCCGTCGCTTATTTGGAATAGCCAAACCGCGCTCCGGGCGTCTCGCATCGCATCCCGCCAAACTTGCTCAAATCGGGAAGTTATTCCGTACACGATCCTAAGTGCAATTAATGCACCGTCTCTTAAGGATGCACGCCAAGCGATGAATGCTGTGACTTGATACGCCATATAGAATTTTTTACAGTCTCTACGCCGCCATGGCAATGGGCAAGATAATACTCACGCTCGCCCCCCGAGGCGTCACATTCGCTACCTGTATTCGACCATGATGTTCGTCGATAATTTTTTTTACGATCGCAAGCCCCAGGCCAGTGCCTTTTTGCTTACTTGTGACATAAGGTTCGAACACGCGCGCAAGCAGGGCCTCGGAGAAGCCGCTGCCGTTGTCGACAATATTTAGCTTAGCGCCACTTTCGTTGGTCTCCGTTAACACCCTGATTTGTGGATCATCAATACCCGTCAACGCATCAAGTGCGTTTTGCATCAGGTTATGGAGCACCTGTCGAAGCAAGGCCATATCCCCGGCAATCAGTGGAAGCTTGGGATCCAACTCCACGGTTATTTTTGTCGGCACGGATTCGTATAACACCAACACTTCACGGATCAAATCGTTCAAAGAGAGACTGACGGTTTGTATATGCTGGCGACGGGCATATTCACTGAAATCATTGACCATCTGCTTCAACGCCGTCACTTGATTGACAATTGTATCGGTAGATCGAACGAGCATCTGCGCTTCGTGCGGCGGTAATTTATCGATGAGTTTCAATTGCAGCCGTTCCGCCGAAAGTTGGATGGGGGTTAACGGGTTTTTGATTTCGTGCGCGAGACGCCGCGCCACCTCGCCCCATGCGGCGTCTCGCTGGGCCTGAATCAAATGAGTAATATCATCAAATACCACAATGTAACCGGCGCCGACATTTGCCGGCAGCCTTGAACCTTTGACCTGAAGCGTACGCATCACACCGTTCGCGGCATACTCCATTTGCGTTTCCCAAAGCTTGGCCTGCGTATTCTGAAATTCACGCGCCACTAGTGTTGCAAAAGGCGCCAAGTGAGCTGTTGTACGCTCCCATTCCTCCAACCGCAAACCCCGCACAGTATCCCGATCCACGCCCAAAATGGAAACAGCGGAAAAATTAATCGTTCGCAAATAAAGCCGCTCATCAAAAGCCAGCACGCCAGCAGAGAGGTTACTGAGTATGCTCTCCAAATAAGACTTTGCGTTTTGTAACTGTTGCTCCCGACGAGCCACGGTTTCCGACACATCGGCAAGCTGTCGCGTCATTACGTTGAACGATTGTGTAAGCACACCAAATTCGTCGCGGCTCTTAACCGGATTAACCTTGCTGAAATCGCCTTTGGCGATCGCCCGCGTACTTTCGGCAAGCGCGGAAAGCGGCGCAGAAAATCGCTCGCTGATTACGAAAGCGAATGCGATAGCCGACAGCAAGGTCAGCAAGAGGGCAAGCGTCAATGTCAAACCAAAGATACGCTTCAGGCCCATCCGGGATAGCGTAAGCTCTTGGTAATCGCTGTAACCCGCCTGAATGATTTCCGCGTCGTTGGCAAGCTCGGGCGGCACGGGTTGCAACACTTGCAGAGCCCGCACATCTTCCGCGATCGACAATGCATTCACGGGAACGACCACGCGCAAATAAAGCCCTCTGCCCGGAATTGACTCAATAGCTCGAAACGGCTGCTGTTGCCGTATATCGCGCAACACTTTAGGTCCAGGCAAATCAGGCAGCAATCCCGCACTCTCCCCACTTGAAAAGGCAATGATATCGCCGCGGCTATTGATTAAGGTCGCCTCCTCGACTCCATATTGCTCCCGCAATCGATTCAAGAGCGACACCTCCCTGCCAAGGCCTCGTTCGACAAAAGCGTTCGCCATTCCTCCCGCTTTCTGGTGGAGCTCCTTGAGCGATTTTTCTATCTCACCGCGAGTTAACTTGATTCCTCCTTCAAGCGCGCTTTCGACCCGAACGTCGAACCAGGACTCAATGCTCTTAGACAGGAACCGCACGGAAACTGTATATAGAAGCACGCCCGGAACCAGCGCCATCAACACAAATACGACCATCAGGCGCAATGTCAGCTTGGAGCCGAACAGTCTCGCCTTTAGCTTGCGCCTCAGCACCCACAGTTGATATGCGATCAACACCATCAAGCCCAACGCCAGCGCCAGCCCCAACACAAGCAATCGGGAATAATGATCCGAAAAGAGTTGGGTATTCGCCGAGGCCCTGGAGAGCATGTAAAGCATCGCAGCACCCAACGCTGCGCAGAAAAACACCACGCCACGCAATATTGGCGTACGTCGCAGACGGATGAGTAGGTTCGCCACAGTGTTCATGGAATAAACTTGAATCGATGCCAGTCGGATGGCAAATTCCACTCGCGGGAGGCCAACGCGTTGACTTGGAAAGGCTTGGGTAAGCGCGCAACGTCCAACCGCATGCGCAAGGCGACCTCGTAAGGTTCGCCTTTCTCGAGAAGCCCGCGTTCCGCGACATCAATGCCGCGCAATGACGCCAGGACCTGCTTAACGTCTTCGAGACGTTCGAAATTTTGATAAAGAGAACCGACTGTAAGTCGATATTGACGGGTGAGGGCGTTATAAGAAATTTGCCGTGGACGAGAACCCTCGGCAACTGTTTTATTCCACCAGTACCAACGGGGGCGGGTGATTTCGTATTCGATAAGAAACGGCAGGGCCAAGCCACGATTGATGGCGTCGTTAATCGTTTGAGTAAACTCCACGTCGAACGAAGCGGATAGCTGATATGCGTCATCAACTAACTCCAGGCCGGCCGATTTCACCGTTATGCCTTCCGCCTGGGCCATAGCGCCGCATGACAAACAGGCGACAAGCAGCCCAAGCGCGAGGCTAAACTTTCTCCAGAAGCGCGTAAAAGAAGCCGTCGTGGAATTCATTGGGGACGATTTGCCCGTCTATCGTTGTCAAGTCAGTTAGGGGCAGATTATGTGCGTCCCGGCGATACGATAGGAAGTCGGCGACCTGGCCGTGGTTTTCTTCGCGGAACACTGAACACGTTGCGTACAGCAATTTACCACCAAGCCTCAGTGTTGGCCACAATGTTTCCAACAGCCGCTTTTGTTGCGCGGCGAATTGCGCGATATCGCTACGCCGCCGAGCCCACTTGATATCAGGATGTCGGCGGGTCACGCCCGATCCCGTACAAGGCGCGTCGATCAGAATTCGATCGAATGGTTTTCCATCCCACCAACTGTCGATGGCTCCCGCATCGGCAGCTATCAGACTGGCCGTAAATTTAAGTCGATTCAGGTTGTCCGCAACCCGTCTGAGCCTCTCGGCATCGCTATCCAGCGCCACAACGTCAACATCAGCGATCTCCAGCAAGTGACAGGTCTTACCGCCGGGCGCGCTGCATGCATCCAACACACGCATTCCCGGCGCGATATCTAGCAACGGACCGGCATGTTGGGCTGAAACGTCCTGGATGGACACCAGCCCCTCTGCGAAGCCAGGTAACCTGTCAACGGGCATCGGATGAGTTAACAGCACCGCTTGCCCACCAATGCGTTGGGCGCCTATATCGTGACTTGCTAATAGATCCAGATAGGAAGAAACGGAAGTGAGTCTGCGATTTACTCGCAATGTCATCGGTGGCGGCTGATTCGCGACAGAAAGCATTGCCTCCCAATGCTCGGGATATTCCTTTTTAAGTTTTGCGATCCACCAAGTGGGGTGATTGAGCCGGGCGGTTTCCGCCTTTTCCGCCTCGGCAACCAAAGCTTCACGGCGGCGCAGGAAATTACGCAATACCGCATTGGTAAGCCCCTTGGCCGCCGGCTTGCCTAGGGCCACCGCAGTCTGCACCGCATGATCGACAATGGCAAAGGGCTTCGCCCGAGTGTACTGCAACTGATACAACGTGACGATCAGCAACACTCGCAACGATGCGTCAGTAACCGGCTTTACGAGCAAGCTGTTCAAAATTGAATCAAGCAGCCCATAAAAGCGTAACGCGCCGAAACTCAAATCCTGAATCGCGGCGCGTTCAGACGGCTTAAGGTGAGAATTCCGCCGCCAGGTATCCGCAAGCGCTTGGTTAAGATTACGGCCGCCAAGCGCAGCCTCGACGATGGCGCACGCCAGCCGTTGGATCTCAAGCACGAGACATCGCCATCAACCGTTCGATACGCTCGGCAGTATCCGGGTGAGTACTGAACAAACCTTTCAGCCCCCCGCCGGACAGCGGATTCAAGATCATCATTTGCGCGGTTTCTGGGTGCGCCTCAGCGGCCGCCATCGGAATTCCTCGCGCATATCGAGAGATTTTTTCCAAGGCGGTAGCCAAGGCTTGCGGGTCCCTCGAAATCTCGGCGCCGCCGCGATCCGCGTCGAATTCTCTGGAGCGGGAGATGGCGAATTGAATGAGCATCGCCGCGAATGGCGCAATAAGCATCACCAATATGGCAAGGATAGGGTTTCCACCGCCCTCGTTATCCTCACTACGACTTCCACCAAACAGCAAACCAAACTGCGCCAAAGACGAAATGGCGCCGGCAACCGCAGCGGAAATTGTTGAGATCAAGATATCCCGATGCTTTATGTGCGACAACTCATGCGCCATTACCCCACGCAACTCACGCTCGGTAAGAATTCGCATAATACCGGTGGTGACGGCCACTGCCGCATGCTCTGGATTTCGACCGGTTGCGAACGCGTTCGGCTGATCCTCCTTGATCACATACACTCGCGGCGTCGGAATACTCGCACGCTGCGACAACTCCCTTACCATGCGATACAACTGCGGCGCAGAGACTTCATCCACCTCTTGGGCGTTATACAGACGCAGCACCAGTTTGTCCGAATTCCAATACGCAATAAAGTTCATCGCGCCACCAAAAAGCAACGCCAGAATCATGCCTTGCGCCCCGCCCAGCATTCCTCCAATCGCGCCAAACAAGGCCATGATCCCCGCCATCAAAATCGCGGTTTTTAGCCAGTTACCAAACATTGTGATTCCTCTTTCGTATGCCCATGCCGGGACGCCCCGGCGCAACTACTTAGATAATTCGTCTCCGGAAAAATTCAAGTCCCCAAGGATCTGGCAAGGAATAATTTCGTGAAATATAAAAGAGCTATTCGTTCGTTAACGGGTCATTCATCCAATCCACCAACCATTCCGCCGGCTTGAACTTTCGCCCCAGCGAGAAAAGCCGCCGCGCCAAGTCGTTTGCCGCCCGCCTTCTGCAGTTCCGTTATCAGGAGAACGCCTTCGCCACATGCAACCGCAATGCCCGAGGCGTCAGCCCGTACAATCTGTCCGCTACGCTGTCCGGTTGACGCCGAATCCACGACACATGCTTGCCATATACGTAACGGCGCGCCATCGAAATGGGTTTGAGCAACCGGAAAAGGATTGAACGCGCGCACCTTTCGTTCGATCTCGGTGGCCGCCTTGGACCAGTCGATTTCCGCTTCTTCCTTCTTCAGCTTTTCTGCATAAGTAGCGCCTTCGGTAGGCTGAGGAATCGCCACGAGCTCTCCCGCAGCTAATTTAGGCAGCGAATCGACAATCAGCATGGCCCCGAGTTCTTTTAGCTTATCGTGGAGCGTGGCGCTCGTATCTTGAGATGTAATAGGAATGGCCTGGGACAGCAGGACAGGCCCGGTATCGAGCCCCGCCTCCATTTGCATGATGCAAACCCCGGTTTGCTGGTCCCCAGAGAGAATGGCCCTGTGAATAGGCGCTGCGCCCCGCCAGCGCGGCAATAGCGAAGCATGGATGTTAAGACAACCCAGTTTCGGCATCGCTAATACTGCCGGAGGCAAAATCAGACCATAAGCCGCGACCACCATGACTTCGACATTCGCCTCAATAAGCGGAATCTGGCTATCGGGCGTTTTCAAAGAAGTAGGCTGGTGAATCGGAACGCCATGCGCGACAGCCAATTGTTTAACAGGGCTTTCGACAAGTTTCATCCCACGGCCTGCGGGTCGATCGGGTTGCGTGAGCACCAATGCAACATCATGGCCAGCGGCAATGAGGGCGCGCAAAGCATCAGCGGCAAATTCCGGCGTGCCGGCGAAAGCAATACGCATCGTGGGTGGCTACTGAAAGATTGTTGGAAAAGAGATTACTAAAATTGAAACGCGCCAAATAAAGCGCTATGCCTCTGCGCCATCGCGGACGCGCTTACGTAGTTTGGTTTTAATGCGAGTCTGTTTTAACTGAGACAAATATTCGACAAATACCTTGCCTTCCAGATGATCCATCTCATGCTGAATACATACCGCAAGCATGCCATCCGTCTCCAACTCAAAGCTATTGCCATCGCGATCCAAGGCCCTCACGCGAATCCAGGAGGCGCGCTTCACCTTATCGTAAATGCCAGGAACAGAAAGGCAACCTTCCTCTTGTTCACATTCGCCCCGCGACTCCAAAATCTCCGGATTGATAAACGCTCTCAGATCGCTCCGATCTTCGCTGATATCGATCACGATCACTCGCACATGAGCATCCACCTGAGTCGCAGCCAGCCCAATGCCAGGAGCGGCGTACATGGTGTCCGCCATGTCGTCAATCAACCGTCGAATATCTGAATTAACAGAGATAACCGCCTTAGCGACCTTATGCAGCCGCTCATCGGGGTATTGTAAAATATTACGGATAGCCATTTTTGCTTGCTAATAGAACGGATTGGGAGCAGAATCTGCTAAACAACGTTAAGATTCTACCGGGTTTCTCCTTGGTCGTCGCCATAATCACTACAGTGAGAACGAAATATGCGACTTCGATATTCGATTATACCTTTAGTTCTGTTGGCAGGCTGGTTTTCACTGGCGCACGCCGACGAGTTAAAACTCGCTAAAGACGCACCGTCAAACTATACGGTCGTTAAGGGCGATACCTTATGGGGTATTTCCGGGCGTTTCCTCGAAAAGCCCTGGCGTTGGCCAGAGATTTGGGGCATGAACAAGGAAGAAATCAAGGATCCGCACTGGATTTATCCAGGCGATGTCATCGTGCTTGACACGGTCAATGGCAAACCTCGATTGTCGATAGGCAAAGCCGCCGGCAGTTCTGGCGGCGTCGCAAAACTCTCTCCCCGAATTCGCGAAACCTCGTTAGATCGTCAAGCAATCCCGAGCATTCCCTCCGCGGTAATCGAGCCCTTCCTTACGCGTCCCCTTGTGATCGAAAAAAATGGGTTAGCCAGTGCGCCAACCATTGTGGCAACCGAAGGCGAGCGGGTCATTATCGGAACTGGCAATAAAGCTTATGCCGAGGGCATAGACGACAAACAAGGCAACCTGTGGCAGATATATCGCCCCGGACCAGCTTTGAAAGACCCCGAAAACGGTGAAATCCTGGGATACGAGGCGATTTATCTCGGCGAGAGCCGAGTGACGCATAGCGGCGAACCGGCCACGATAGCGATAACTCGATCCATCCAAGAAATCAACAAAGGCGATCGCTTAGTGGTTGCGAGCAACGTAGCGTATCCAAGCTACTCCCCGCATTCACCGGAAAAGGCAATCAAAGGTCGGATCATGTCAGTGCCCAATGGCGTTGACGAAATCGGCCAAAATGCGATCGTAACCATCAATAAAGGCGCTCGCGACGGATTGGAAGTTGGCCATGTTCTGGCGTCCTATCGCCTAGGCGCCACGGTAAAGGCGCTACGTGATGGCGAGAATAGCGGTATGTTCGGCCAAGGTCGCAAAATCAAGCTGCCGGATGAGCGGAATGGCCTAGTGTTCATTTTCCGCACGTTCGAGAAGGTTTCTTACGGACTCGTAGTGCAAAGCGTGAGCGCCATTCACGTCGGAGACGTCGTGCAAACGCCAGAGAATTAATCGTTCGATAAGCTACCTACTTCCCGTGGACTCTTCCGCGGATAACTCTCCTTCGCCCCCCGATGCGGCTGACTGGATCGCGCTTTCGCTGATCCCCGGATTGGGGGGTGAATCTTATCGCCAGTTGCTTAAGGCGCTCGGTCTTCCCAC
>DATLHW010000243.1:0-9684 GCA_035539675.1 Burkholderiales bacterium
GAGCAGTGGCGAGTAATGGGAACGTCCTGCATGAAATACGGCCCAGAAGTCAGTATGGCTGGGAAGAATAAGTCGCACATCGACGCCGCGTTGCGCGGCGTTCATGATCGATTGCAAAAGCCGCTTGTCAGGTACGAAGTACGCATTGGTTATGTAAACGTAATTCTCCGCGTTATCGATCGCGGATATCAACGTGACGTAAATCGGATTCAGCGGGTCATCAGCGGTGCTGCCGATCGCGCGCACGACCTCCCTTCCCTTACTTTCAATTTTTGGAAAATAGTTCTTCTCGGCGAGCGCTTCGCCTTTCTGTTTTCGCCAAGTCTCCAGAAAGTATTGTTGGAACTCGCGCACTACCGGACCCTCGATACGAACATGGGAGTCCCGCCAAGGCGCATCCTTCCCATCTTTTGGCGAAGGCCGTTTGGAAAAGGAGCCTCGTGAATAAACGCCGCTGATGTTGATGCCACCCACAAATGCAATACGGCCATCCACCACCAGGAGCTTTCGATGGTCCCGATGATTGATCAACCATTCCTTTTTCGCAGCCAATGGATTAATAGGATTAAATTCAAGAATGCGAATTCCGCTAGCCGCCAACCAATCGAAAAACGTTCGCGGCGTACCAAAGACGCCCACACTGTCGTAAATAAGGTTGACCTGAACACCCTGGGATTGCTTCTCAATCAGAAGTTCGGCGAATCGATGTCCGATATCGTCGTTCTCGAAAATGTAAGTCTCCAGGTTGATGTGATCCTTGGCGTTCTTTATCGCTGCGAACATCGATTGATAGGTGGCTGGACCATCTTGCAACAACGTCACCTTGTTACCCGTTGTCAATGGTCCGCCTGCGACTGACTCCTCCACTTCGACATGCCGATCGAGGATGTCGTTAGCGCCACTTTTTTTCTTCAGCTTTTCAAGAATCGCCGCGCTTTGACGCGATGAGAGGGGACCGTGCGCGCCAGCGATTCGCACGGCATGGCCATTTTCCTGTTGCGCGGGATTAACATGGGGTGATGAGACGCAGCCCCCCACGACCAAATATAACACCCACAGAAGAGCGAACGATCCAATGACGGTTGCGCTTTTTATCGAGGGAAGTACGATTGCTTTGCTATTCTTTGACGGCTCGCCATGCCGCTGTTTCGCCGAGGTTGGCTGCATCGTTGTGCCCCCATTTCTTATTTGGAAACGCCATCCCTTCGCGAACGATATTTGCATATCGCCCGTGCCGCCGACCTGATGTTGGAGATCGTTTTTTCTGCGCGTCAGAGTCCCTTAACTCGCTAACCGTGCACGGAGAAGCGTGAAGCAATCATTTAACCTCTAACGCCTCAACCTCTTCTCGCGCGGTAAGTCTAAACAAGCTCCTATTTGATCTCGAGATAAGCAACCGATGTGCCAAATTAAAACATGATACGCATCAATGGTTATGTAACAGCAGCCCACCCATTCTGGAAAAAATTACCGCAAGAAGTGGTAATCCTTACGGCGCCCGGTAATAACGGATACCGCTATCGCTTCTCGTAGCGCTTCGTCCGCTTTGAATATATCGAAGAGTCAATACGATGTGATCGCATGCCACATTGTTGGTACAAAAACTGCGGTGCATCCGTGCGTAATATTAAAAAAGGACATTTCACCCTTGCAGCGTATCGCGCAAGGTCGTTTTCTTAAGGAGAGATAATGCTATATCTGTTTAATGAGACGCAGCATACCGCCATGGCGCCATTCAATTTATGGGCAAAGACGGTACAAACGTTGATCACCAACCCGTACAACCCGCTCGCCTATAGCCCCTACGGCCGAACTTTGGCGGCCGGTTGCGAATTGATGGAGCGCGTGACGCGACGTTATATCAAACGTGACTTCGCCATCCCGCCATTGACTATGGGCAGTCGCAAAGTTCCGGTTGTTGAAGAAGTGGCGTTACGCAAACCCTTTTGCAATCTCGTTCATTTTCGCGTTGATATAGACCGTAAGGTTCCCGCCCTGTTGTTGCTAGCGCCCTTGTCGGGAAATCACGCCACGCTATTGCGCGACACTGTGAAGGTCTTCCTCCCGGAATGCGACGTCTACATTTCCGATTGGATCGATGCGCGCATGGCGCCCAATTCCGTCGGCCCACTGCACCTCGACGATTACGTCGGGTACGTGCAGGACTTCATCGATTACCTCGGCGAAGACGTTCATGTCATCGCTGTCAGCCAAGCGTCGATTCCCTTGCTGGCTGCCGTGGCGCTCATGGCCACGAACAATGAGCCGACGCCATGCTCGATGACCTTGATCGCAGGTCCAATCGATACAAGAATTAGCCCCACCCTCGTGAATCAAATGGCCATGCAACATTCCATCAGTTGGTTTCGCAACAATCTGATCGATATCGTTCCCGCTGGATATCCTGGCGAAGGAAGGCATGTCTATCCTGGCTTTCTGCAACTTGCCGGCGCCCTGTCCGTCGATCTGCCCGACCATGCGGATGCCTATCGCGATCTACTGAACAATATCATCTGTGCAAACACGGCGAGCGCCGAAGCGCACCGGGATTTCTACGACGAGTACCACACCGTCATGGATGTGCCCGCCGATTACTTTCTCGAGACGATCAAGGCGGTGTTTCATGAGCATGCGCTCGCGAAGGGAAATATGCGGGTCAATGGCCAACTGGTAAACGCCGGCGCAATTCGTCATACCGCACTGATGACCGTGGAAGGTAGCGAGGACGTTATCTGCGGGGTTGGGCAAACCATGGCGGCGCACAATTTATGTTGCAACATACCCACATCGAAGCGGGAGCATTACTTGGCGTTTGGCGTCACGCATCATGGCCTGTTTGATGGCGAGTTGTTCCGCGAACATGTCGCCCCGCGCATCAGCGCATTCATTCATCGTCATGACAAGATCGATAAACAATCGGGTTTGTCATTAACGACGACGCACCGCTCCGCCACGGATCATAAACCGCCATCGCGGGGATCGCGAACGGCGCACTAAAACCCTTCGAGATTCTCTCGGCGCCTCTCCAGCCATCGGAAAAATAGGACTCAATCCGCGTGCATGCCCATGCAACATTCATCGCGAAGCACTGTCATATCGGATTGATTATCCTAGAAACGGCGATTGGACGTACCCGAGTGTGCGTTTTGCAGACTGTGTGGCTAGGCGCGACAACGCGGCATGGCCATTCCATGCAAGGGGGAGCAACAACGCCAGACAGTCTGCAACGCGTGCAATCGGGTACGTAGCGTGGTCACCCACTTGGTGAAGCATCAAACCGCTGTAATGCGTGAAAAGGCAAGGCCTTTCTAGGAGCAATAAGCGGTCAATCGCCGTTTCTAGGATTATGGACCTTCTCAACTCTTACAAGACGAACTACTCGCAGCCCATTGAGGCGACGCTGAGTATCCCCGAGTATTTGGATCTATGTAAATCCAACCCGATGAGTTACGCCACAGCGGCGGAACGCATGCTGGCCGCGATTGGAGAGCCTGAAGTCATCGATACGCGTAACAGTCAGCGTCTCTCGCGCATTTTCTCCAACCGGATGATCAACCGGTATCCGGCTTTCCGGGATTTCTTTGGACTCGAGGAAATTATTCCGCAAATCGTCGCCTTCTTCACGCATGCCGCGCAAGGACTGGAGGAAAGCCGACAGGTCCTGTACCTGCTGGGACCTGTCGGCGGCGGCAAGAGCTCTCTTGCCGAACGCTTGAAAACGCTGATGGAGGCGTATCCCATCTATGTATTAAAGGATAACGAAAGATCGGAGCTCTCCCCGTTGAATGAATCGCCGCTGGGCGTATTTCCACCGGAGAAATACGGCGTCCAGTTGGAGGCGCGTTACGGTATTGAACCCCGATATCTAACGGGTATCGCGAGCCCTTGGGTATTGAAGCGTTTGCGAGAATACGGTGGCGACTTAACCAAGTTCTCGGTCGTGCGCATCCACCCTTCAGCGTTGAACCAGATCGCCATTGCGAAGGTGGAGCCGGGCGACGATAACAATCAGGACATTTCGAGTCTGGTCGGCAAGGTGGATATCCGCAAGCTCGACCGATTCTCTCAGGATGATCCCGACGCCTATAGCTATTCCGGCGGACTATGTCTCGCCAACCAAGGTCTGCTGGAATTCGTGGAAATGTTCAAGGCGCCAATCAAGATGTTGCATCCATTACTCACGGCGACTCAGGAGGGTAACTTCAAGGGCACGGAAGGATTTGGCGCCATTCCATTTCAAGGAATTATCCTCGCGCACTCCAACGAGTCCGAGTGGCAAACATTCCGCAACAACAAGCACAATGAAGCGTTTCTCGATCGCGTTTATCTGATCAAGATTCCCTACTGCCTACAAGTGGATGAGGAAGTAAAGATCTACGAGAAGCTACTGCGTAATAGTTCCTTGGCGCACGCCCCGTGCGCCCCGCAAACGCTGAGCATGCTCGCGCAATTCTCGGTTTTGACTCGCCTCAAGGAGCCTGAGAACTCAAGCATCTACTCGAAATTGCGGGTGTACAACGGAGAAAACCCTCGCGATGTCGACATGCGGCTAAAGTCCATTCAAGACTATCGGAATGAGGCGGGATCCGATGAAGGCATGTCCGGCTTATCAACTCGATGGGCTTACAAGGCGCTCTCCGCGACCTTTAACAAAGACAACGAAGAGATTGCCGCCGACCCGGTGCACTTACTATTGGTGTTGGACGAAAAGCTTAGTAAGGAAGATCTCCCAGAGGAAGTAAAACGCAGATATCAGGAACACATTAAGCTGTGGCTTATCCCGCGCTTCGCCGAATTCATCAAGAAGGAAATTCAAACCGCTTATCTCGAATCCTATGGCGAATACGGACAAAACTTGTTCGATCGCTATGTGACCTATGCCGACCACTGGGTAATGGATGAGGAATATCGCGATCCCGAAACGGGCGTGCAATACGACCGCATCATGTTGAACGTCGAACTGGAGAAAATCGAGAGACCGGCAGGCATCATGAACCCGCGGGATTTTCGCAACGAGGTCGTTCATTTCGTGCTTCGGGCGCGGGCCAACAATCATGGCCACAACCCCGTGTGGACACGCTACGAAAAGCTTAAGGAAGTCATCGAAGCAAACATGTTCGCGTCGTCGGGCGATCTGCTGCCAGTTATTTCATTCGGCGCCAAAACCTCTGCCGATCATCAGAAGAAACACGATAGTTTCGTCGAGCGCATGATCGCCAAGGGCTACACGGAAAGGCAGGTGCGGCTATTATCCGATTGGTATCAAAGGACTCGAAAATCCGAGCAGGATAGGCCAATGGCCTCGCGCTATCACTACTAATGATCAGTACGTGTAGGGCGGAAACGCGACAGCGCCTTCCGCCGAATGTCTAAGTCAATACTCATTTTTCTTTAAATTAGCATGCGGCAGAAGGCGCTGTCGCTTTTCCGCCCTTGACCTTTCGGCTCCGTGGCTAGCGGCCCGGTATCAATCCGAAAACGAAGTTTCGGCGTAGATTATCGCGCAACATCTCATTTCAATGATGCAAAGATGAGCTCTTAATTGGTCCGTCATGACCTTGTTTTAGGTTTCTCGCCTGTAACGTTATCAACGTCTTATCATTCGTCGCATTCTCGACTTTTAGTCGATTCTCATCGCTAAGCCCACGGTCTTTTACTACCCAAATTAATGGCTTTTGTTTTCTCACGTTCAGCTGAATAAGAGCGGACCAGTCGTAGCCTGTCTTAGCGGGCGCATCCTCTTTATGGACTCGATATCCGAATACCTGAGTACCCGTCGGCTGTTCAATCAACTGATATCCATTTCGGTATCGACGCTGGAGATACTTCCTCTGGTTAGGCGTCAAATCCTTTTCCAAGCGTTCGTGAATCTGCTGTGGCGATTCTTTGGCCGGCGATTGTTTGGGAGCAGGCTTCGCGCGCGATGCGTCGTAATTCGCGACGATGATTTCCCTACTTTTCAAGGGAGGTTCTGGAGGATATTCGTCTGCTAACTCAAAGATGTCATTGACTTCGAACCAGTTATTGGACCTCGTACTTTGCAGTTTTTCCACGCACGATGTGATATGAAGCCATTTATCTCCATCCGCCATCTCACGTCTTACACCTTCCAATCCGCAATTAATCGCCATCTCAAGCATCGAACCAAACTCCGTGACCGGGTTGGGCTCCCCTTGATAGGGACCGAAGCCGGGAAGTTTGCGTTGCAAATCCGAAAGAACATTGACGCGAGATATTAGCGCCTTTGAGTCTTCTTCACGATTTCGACCGCTTTTCCAACCATCTATTACACACGTGACTGCGACTAGTAGAATTTTCGCGTGCTCGGCGCTGTACGGCGCCCGTTCGCAGTCTGTTGCAACCTGCTCAATAAGATGCTTGCCCAATTCAAGTCGTATTGATGACACGTCTAGCTGTGCCATCATTTTCGCTATGTGCTTTAGCCATGCCAAATGGCTGCCATCGCGCTTCGCCGCAAGGGATGAAACAAGTTGCGTATTCAACTTCAAAGCTTCACCGAGTTCCTTGAGCGCCCACCGTTCATGCGTTGCATCGTGAGTCGCGGTAGTTGCCGCTGCATACGCTCCAAGAAAGGCAGGCAACTGGTTCATTAGCTTAGGTAGCTCGTCGATCACTCGCGGAGCGATGGCGGCATTGATCGGCGCGTTAATAAATTGGTTTGCAAGCTTAAGGGAGTTGAGCCTCAATCCAGGGGAATGCCACTTCGGGATCGCGTTCAATATATCGATTATTAATTCGGCGCGTTCATTTTCGTCTAGTTTTTGCTCACTCAGCGCGGGAGTTATCACCTGCAGTTGAGCTGGTCCTTGCGACGCATCCCAATTTGGCACTAACCGCGCCACTTTTTCTTGCGTGAGATGTCGATCCCAATCGGACTGCAATCCCAAGCGAACTTTGCTAAGGTAGGCAGCGAAAATCCGACCTGCCTTTTGTGAGCCATGATCGCGTTTAAGGTTTTCCAGGCATTCGATCAACCGGTCCAGCCCTTTAAGCCGCTTATCGTCAAGCGCGCTACTAAAGTTTAAAACGATTACCTCGCGCGAATTGGCATCGACAACTCTTTGCGTCACGCGGTGATGCATATTGCGGGTATAAAGCGTTTCTTTCTTTTTGTTTTGCGGTATTTCGGCAAGATTGCGGTTCTCATACTTCACATTATTAATGATGCTAGTGGCTTGTCCGGCGGATTGCCCGAGTACATAAATAGAAGCGTCAAAGAGCATTCCCAACGGGTCGTCGTACATCATAATGGGACCAGCATTGTCATGCTGTTGCTTGTGATGCAACGCCTCTATCGCTTTTCTCGGACCGACGCCAACATCGACTGCGATGCTTACGCTGCCATATCCGCAGCCCATCGCGGCCTTCTGGATATTGAGCGCTGTCAGCGACTGATTATGTACGACGTCGGCAGAGTCGCCTAAAAGGCTGCGTAGCTCCTTAAGCGTTCCATACCCTATTCTTGTATGAGCAGGTTCGAGTCCAACGACCGATGCCCTATTTCCCCTCGTGCTAACATCCTCATAAATGAAATGTCCCCCGGCATCGACTACGCCTTTGAAATCGCCATTTCCATTGGGCTTCATCAAGGCCCAGGCAAAGTCTTCGGGAGCATCGAAGTAATGCAGGTTTAGTTTGAACGCATCGTTCTCCATAAGCTCTGCGATTTTTTCCGCACGCAGATTTTCCGCCACGATCATGTGGGGAAGGTAGCGCTCCCTATTTGCCGCTTGAGCCCAGAAAAATGGAGCAGTATTTATATTTTCTTCCTTTAGCAATCCCAGCTCGTCTCGATACGCCTTGACGTTTTCTAACAAGGTATCGATATCAAGCTCTGCTGTTTCATCGGCTGCTTCGGGTATATGGTGAGAACCACTTGAATTGGGAGCTGTTGCATGAGCAGCTTTTTCCGCTCGCCACTTCAACACAGCGGAAAAGTGATTTTGCATATCGCCCCGAATATTGAGGGAATCTTGGTGCGACTTGTAGAAATGACTAAAACGCTTGTCAATTTGGCTGTCAAATTCTACTTGCGATAGCGTATCGTCCGCAGGCATTTTGTGTGCGTAATACCACTCGGTGAATTCCTTTTTGATCTGTGCGTACCATTGGCGGTGATTTTGAATCGCTTCGAAGTGCTCATCGAGCCGGTCATTCCAGTCCTTGGTTTCTTTATATTTTTTCCAGAATAATTCAAAGCGTTCATCTATCGCTTTCTGATCCAGAATTTCCCCTGGCCATCCACCGATTTCGCAGTATCGCTTGGTAAAGTCATTTCGTATGGGAAGCATATGTCGCCGCTCTATAACGACATCGGAGAAATACTGCGCGAGCTGAGAAGACGAGTCTTTCGTTTTATCGTAGTGTTTCCAGAACTGCACGAAGTATTGATCGATTTGTTGTTGCAACATTTTTTTCCACGGCAACTCTCCGATTTGACGATAACGCGCGGTGAATTCGTTTCGTACAGAGAATAGATCTCTTCGTTCCGCAGCAAAATTGGCGAAGTAGCCTCTTAGGCGGCTGCTCCAATCTTGTTCTCCCTCGTGCTTTTTCCAAAATTCTTCGAATCTGCGATTGACTTCATCCGAAGTAAGCGGTTTCCAAGGTAATCCACCAATCTCTCCATATCGCCGTTGAAAATCAGCTTTTATTGTTTCCTTGAGTGAATCCTCTGCTGGCTCCATACCGACACCCTCCCGTCGTTGTTTATGTAATTTTTTTCTGCTTTTTGAATTAAGTCGCTGACCGTGCAATGCATCTTATCCTGCTTGGAGTCATGACGGAACCACGCACTGACAGCTAACAATCGCCACTGCATTTTTCGAAACCTAATGCACAGCCTGCGATCAAGCCTGCGATGCTCAAGGCGCTACTCGTACACCTACCGATACGCTTAGGAACGAGTACGAATAACTTCCCGTTTTATCCTGCGCTTGTCATACACGCTATGGATAGCTCCTCGCTGATGTAATCTGGCTACATCGCGTTTCGGAGATGAGCGCCTTTTGTGCCCTTTGAATACTCGCTTCCTCCGGGCACGTAGCGCATCCCGACAGACTTGTCTAAATCGGGAAGTTATTCCCGCACACGTTCCTAACGTTCGTTTCACTCGCGTTAGCCTAGCCCGTCCCCCGTTTCTTTCTGCTATTCGTGGCGAGCCGCATTTCCAGCGTATAGGAACGCCGCCTAGTGAGGCAACTCTTCCGAAGGGCTTCGCATCCCCTCCTCCAATTCCTCATCCTGCCTCATCTCCTCGCCTCGAGATCCTTCCTCCTTCCGATGCCGAATTTCCTCGCCGATGCTTACGAAATCCACCTTCGCCTTCTTGGCTTTCGGGAAAATTTCTTTTTCTTCCTCTTTGATGTGGTGATTGATGTATTCGCCAAGGACCACAAACTTCGCATCGTAGAGTTCATCGCTAGGGTCCATGCTCTCAAGCTCGCTGATAAGCTGCTTGGCGGTAGCATGCTCAACGGCGGCTTCGGCAATTAGGTTCTTTTCTTTTAGAGCCTCACGCAACACGGGATAGACTAATTCCTCCTCCAGTTGCGTGTGGAGGGTCAACTCATGACACGCCGCCCGAACCAACTCGGCTTTCCTCTGCGAATCCCCTTTGATCTTAACCTTCTCGAAATCCTTAAATATCTTTTGCACTTTTTT